>JAITOJ010000084.1 GCA_031290005.1 Treponema sp.
GTCAAAGTTATAGGTGGTGGTTTCGGTAAAAATCGTGGAGTCCGGCAGCCAGCGGATGGTGGTCCCCGTGATTGGCGTGCCGTCGTCTTTCAGGGCTGAAACGCCGGTTTCCTTCACCGTTTCCTGGGCATCGCCGGTCTTGTAGCGCTGGAAATACTGTCTGCCCCCGGTATCTACGGTGGCCTCCATCCAGGCGGACAAGGCGTTGACGCAGGACACGCCCACCCCGTGCAGGCCCCCGGAGACCTTGTAGGAACCCTTGTCGAACTTGCCCCCCGCGTGAAGCCGGGTGAGCACCAGTTCCAGGGCGCTGATGCCTTCTCCGGGGTGGATGTCCACAGGAATCCCCCGGCCATTGTCCCGCACGGTGACCACGTCGTTTTTTTCCAGGGTCACGCAGATGGTATCGCAGAAGCCCGCCATGGCTTCGTCAATGCTGTTGTCCACCACCTCATACACCAGATGATGCAGCCCCTCCGGCCCGGTGGAACCGATATACATGCCCGGACGTTTCCGCACCGCCTCCAATCCCTTGAGAACCTGAATATTTGTTGCTGAATAAGAATCGCTCATGATTTCCTTCAAAAAAAATGTCGTGGAAGCAGTATAATAGGCTTGTCAAAAAAAGTAAAGCCGGGTTATAATATTAAAATGCAGTCTGATTATTCGGGTCTTTGGCAAGACGCCTGTGCGCGGCTTAAGCAAGACTTCACTTCTGAAGGAAAACTCAATGAGTTTAGCCGGTGGTTTACCGGTGTCGCCTGTATTCGGGGAGAAGGAAGTAAATTATTCCTTTCTCTGCCTTCCGCTTTTCACGGAGAAAAACTCAAAAAACAAGGGTATATAAAATCTCTGGAAGCACACTTGCTGGAACTGTCCGGAGAGGGCCTGGAAATCGCCTTTGAGGTGACCAGGAAAAACATATTGGCCGCGCAGCCGGAAGAACCGGCCAAAGAAGATGCGTCTGCTTCCGCGACAAAATCCCCAAAGGCAGTCAGAAAAGACTACCCCAACATCAGGCCGGACTACAATTTTGATACCTTTGTCCCCGGGGACAACAGCGCTTTTGCATATAACGCGGCCCAGGCTATTTCCAAAAACCCGGGCAAAGCCTACAATCCCGTGCTGTTTTACGGCGGCGTGGGCCTGGGAAAAACCCACTTGATACAGGCTATCGGCAATACCCTGTATCAGAACGGGGCAGGGAAAATCATTTATGTGCCTGCGGAGACCTTTACCAACGACTTTATCAATTCTTTACAAACAAAGACCACATCGAATTTCAAATCCAGATACCGGAACGCCGACGTGTTGTTAATCGACGACATTCATTTTTTTCAAGGGAAAGTGGAAACTCAGGAGGAATTGTTCTACACCTTTGACACCTTGTATCATGCCTATAAGCAGATAGTTTTCACTTGTGACCGCCCGATTTCTGAACTCAAGGACGTGACTGACCGGCTCAAGTCCCGGTTTTCCCGGGGCCTCCCTATTGACTTACAGCCCCCAAAATATGAAACCCGCCGGGCGATTCTGGCAAAAAAACTGGAATTGCAGGGAAAAACTGTGCCGTCCGATGTGCTTGATTTGATTGCCCAAAACGTTGAGACCAATGTCCGCGACCTTGAACGGGCGCTCACCAAAATTCTTGCCTACGGCGACCTCATCAATAAGAATATCACTGTTGACATTGCCCGCCAGCAATTGCGGGACGTTTTCAACGCCCCGAATGCCATGGGCATCACCGTGGAAACGGTGCAGCGGGCCGTCGCGGAGCACTACGGCATTTCCCTGAATGATTTGCGCGGCCAAAAGCGCAACAAAGCGGTGGTGCAGCCCCGGCATCTGGCCATGTACATCGCCGGGGAATTGACCCAGACATCCACCACAGACATCGGGCGCGAATTCGGGGGGCGCGACCACTCAACGGTTATGTATTCCCAGGAAAAAATCGCCAATGCCATCAAGACCGATTCTTCCCTGGACGCCCTGGTGCAGTTTTTGACACGGAAAACAAAAGAATACAAAGGGAAATAAGCTGCCTTTTTATGGTCACCCGCACCGAGTCAGCCCCTTTTCTGTTAAAATATAATCCATCCCCACGTCATGGGTATCCATGGGAACCGCATCCACCATCTGTTCGTTAAAGCATACTCCAATGCGGATTACGCCGCGCTCCCCCAGCCGGGAAAGATACAGGTCATAGTAGCTCTTGCCCCGGCCCAGCCGTCCGCCTGCGCTGTCAAACGCCCGGCCCGGCACCAGGACAAGCGCTGAGGACAATTGCTTTGGCGAAACTGTGGCGCAATTGCGCCCGGGCTCCCAAATACCAAAACGGTTCTGAATCAACTGGGGTGAAAGTTGGACATCCGGTTTGATACGGAAAAATTCCATAGTATTATACGCCGTGTTAATCCGGGGCAAGGCAAGGATTTTGCCGTCCCGCATGACATTTTCGTTGATAGCGCTAGTATCGAATTCGGTATTCAGGGCGGAATAGGAAAGTATCATGGCTGTCTTCCGGTACAAAGGACTTTCCCGAAGGAACCGCGCGGCCTGTCTCCCCAGCGTCCGCCGGTATTCGTCGAAACAGGGCGTGGAGTCCGCTATGTTTTGTATTCTCTGTTTTATTTGAAGCCGAAGGCGCTGCTTGCGGTCTAAAATCGTGTCAGGGGCATTCATTTTGGCTCTGGTCATAAAAATAGATGGTCATGATGATGATGGTTCCTTTGCCGGGGACAGTATTGATTTCCAATTCGTCGCAGTTGCGTTTGATATTCGCCAAACCCATTCCTGCCCCAAAGCCGATTTCCTGAATGAACACCGGGGCTGTGGAAAACCCTTCCCGCATGGCCTTTTCCACATCGGGAATACCCGGGCCTGTATCGGTCATGACTATGCGGATTTTGTCGTCTTCAAGCTCCACATCGGCAGTGCCTCCTCCGGCGTGAATAATCATATTGATTTCCGCCTCATACATGGAAACCACTGCCTTTCGGATAAACTGAGGCAGGACGCCCTTTTCTTTCAGTTTCTTTTTGATGTCCGTGGAAGCAAGGCCTGCCTGGGAATAATCGTCTCCTGAAATCGCATAGTGGAATTTCATAGCTTCCTGTTAGTCCGGGTTATTCCCTTGCAGGCCGCGTTCATAGAGCTTCCCGCAGGCAGTAAACATGGGATATCTGGTTTCCAGAATAACCACTTCAAATTCTTCCGCCAGATCGATCATTTCCTGAGTCGCCTTTTTGCCGCGAACCAAACAGACCGCCGAAATATCCATCAGCGACACCGTGCGGATGGCCTGCACATTGATAAGTCCGGTGAGCAAAACTCCCTGGCCGTGAAAAAAAGCCATTACATCGCTCATCATGTCGGAACCGCAGGCGGAAACGATTTCCCGGCCCGCCAAATCCTTGCGGGCAACGATACCCGCTTCCAGTATGTCAGCCACTTCCTGAATTATCATAATACCTCCTGTGTTTTTTCCCGCTTAAACAAACGATAGCCAAGGAGCAGCAGTTTGTATTTCATATAGGGGAAAATCAAAAAAATCTTAAAGGGATTTTTGAAAATTTCTCTCCAAATTTCCCAGCCTTTGTCGAAAGTCTCATTGGGAATCCGCTTTTTGGCCTTTGAAAAAATGCCCACCACCTCGGGGTAGTAGATAAAGATGCTGGAAGAAAACTTGTTGCGCCGGCAATATGCCCAGCACACTTTATCCGGCACACCGTCGCTCATAATCACCAGGGACGGCGAAGCCTTGCTGATAGCGGTCACCAGGTCGTTTTCCGCTGACTTTGGGTAATACCCGGCGTGACGCCCGACTATTTGCAGGGCTGGATAGGTTTGACGGATATTCTGCGCCGCGATTTGCAGTTGTTTTTTTCTGCCCCCCAGTAAATAAAAGGACTTGTAATGGGCTTCCAGAATGGTCAGAGTGGTCAGCATTGTCGTGAAGGGATTGTACCGGACAGGCTTGGTCTTTTTCAGGAACGCCGCGCCTTTCACAATGCTTTTTGAGATGGGCAGCACCAAATCAGCGCCGCGGATACATTCTCCAAAACTGTTTTTCCGCCGGGCTTTGAGCAAATCCCAGACCGTCAAAAACACGATTTGCTTGGCCCCCGGTTTTTGAAGCAGGGACAGAATAACGGCTTCCAGGTCTTCCAGGGGACACACGTCAATAGGAACATTGAGGACATTTATTCGTTCACATGCCATGATGCATACTCCATAATTACCGATTCCAGGGCGGCGATTCCATACAACGCGGCGGTCTCAACCCGCAGCACATTGACCGGAAAATGCACGGGCGCAAAACCCGCCTGTATCAGACAGACCCGCTCCGCCGGGGACACGCCCCCTTCGCTGCCCACCGCCGCTGCCGCGGAACAGGGCAATGTCTTGACCCGCCCGTGCAGGGCCGCCGTATCTTTTGCGGCATACTCCGAAAGGATGATCCCCAGGGACGGTTCTGTGCGATTTTGTTTCCACCAGTCCGCGGCTTCTTCCACCGGGACCGGATCCAGCAGTTCCGTCTCTACCGGTGAACCGCATTGCTGCCGGGCTTCCCGCACAATTCGCCGGAATCGCTCCCTGCGGGCCGTAAAATCACCCTGCGGCGGCGAATACTCACCGGTAATGGGCACAACCGCCGTTACCCCGGTTTCCACCGCCTGACGAAGAATTGTATCAAATTTTTGAATCTTTGGCAAAAACTGAAAAAGGTAAAACGTCGTGTCCCGGTAAAACCCGCGTTCCACTTGTTCCGCCGCCAATCCGCCGGTTTGCGCCGCCCCGTCCAGAATGCTGTTCCCCGGTTCCAGCACGGCGCTCTGAGTTCTCCCGGCTCCGGCAAACCGCAGCGTCATGGGAAGGAGCCGCCCGTCCGGCAGCCGGACATCAATGACATTCCCGCCGGAAAGCCGGAGCGTCTGCCGCAAATAGGCATAATCCTTACCGCGAACCGGAACGCGGCCCTTCGCGTCCGGCAATTCCGGAGCCACAAACTGCCTCATTGAACCTCGTCTTGTAATTCCTTGAGGGTCTTGGTGGTCTTCATCAGGCCGGCAAAGTCCTCGTTCCGCAGAATCGACAGCGCCTCAACGAGCTGAACGTCATAGTCCAGGTCGTACAGTTCCGCAGGGCGGGTGCGGTTCACCGTGTTGCGCACCAGGCGGCGCAAAAGCCGGTCAGAAAGGGCATACGTCTTTTGCAATTCCTGTGCAAAGGCGGCAATATCCTTTTCGGTCATAGCGGGGCGGTCTTCTACGTAAGAAGCAATCACGTTGGCATTGAACAAACTCACGTAGGCTTTTTCTTCCTCCTCAGTCAGGCCGGGGGCCACAATCTCCCGGTCAGGGGGAATACCGATTTTGTCGATGTTGGTATCCGAAGGGGTATAGTACCGGGCAGTGGTGATTTTGACGCCGTCCGATTTGGAAAGAGGAACCGGCTGCTGCACCGAGCCTTTGCCGTAGGTGCGCGCCCCGACCAGGTAGGCGAGCCGGTGGTCTTTCAAAGCCCCGGAAAGAATTTCCGAAGCGCTGGCTGAACCACGGTTAATCAGCACCACCATGGGCATTTCGCCGGGCACGGTGGTCTTCCGAGCACTGGCGGTGAACACGGAATTTTCAAACTTCAGGCGGCTTTTGGTTGACACGATGGTTCCACTGTCGATGAACTTGTCCGCCACATCAGCGACGCTCTGAATAAGCCCGCCGGGATTGTTGCGCAGGTCGATAATCAGGGATGTATAGCCCGCCTGGGCAAATGAATTCAGGGCTTCCTGCACCCGGTCGGCGGTGGGCCGGGAAAACTCGATAATCCGCAGGTAGCCGACGCCGCCGATCATACCGTATTTGACCGTGGGCACTTCGATAATCGCGCGTTCCAGAGTCACGGGGAATTCCATGTTCTTGCCCCGCCGGATGAGGATTTCAACGGCGGTTCCCACCTCGCCCCGCAGCAGGGATACCGCGTCATCCAGAGAGATGTCCGGGGTGGGAGTTCCGGCAATTGAGAGGATGTAGTCTCCTGACCGGATGCCCGCACGCCAGCCAGGGGTATCCTCAATGGGAGAGGCGACTTCCACGTAAGCCGGCTTGTCGGGGGTGGACTCCAGGGGTTTGGAAATCGACAGCCCCACCCCTCCGAAGTTGCCCTTGGTCACGTCCGAAAGGTCGCGCATCATTTCCGGGCTCAGGTAGGTGGTGTAGGGGTCGCCCAGGGAACTCATCATACCTTTCATGGCCCCCTGGTACAAGACTTCCGGGTCAACCTCGTCAACATAATTATCATGGACAAACTCAAGGATACTGCCCAGAAGTCCCGAATACTGCCGGGTCTTTGCGGAATCCTGAGCGGTTTTGTCAGCCGAGCCGCCCTGGGCAAACACACAGGGGGCATGGAGTACAAAAAGGCTTAAAAAAACCGCCCCAACAAAAACGCCCAGCCACAAACGGTTTATGGGGCGGTTTTTACCTATGCTATTTTCATTCATGGGCTTATTCTAGTTTATTCACCGGAAATGTCAATATGCGCCCCCGCGCTGTTCATGAGCTCAAAGAAGCCGGGAAACGACACTGCCGCGCATTCCGCGTCCTTCACCCGCGTCGTGCCCTGGGAAAAAAGCCCGGCCACAGTCAGGGCCATGGCAACCCGGTGGTCGTTATGACTTTCCACCTCCGCGCCAGTGAGCGGGATGCCCCCGTGGACAATCAAGGCGTCCCCGGTGGTTTCAATCCACGCCCCGAGTTTGGTCAGTTCTCGCTCCATCACCGCTACCCGGTCGGTTTCTTTGAGCCGCACATGGGCAAGGCCGGTAAAAACCGTGTCCCCCCGGGCATAGCAGGCGGCAGCCGACAGGGCGGGAAGGGCATCGGGTATGTCTTTCAGGCTGATAACCGCGCCGCCTTTGAGGGATTTGCCGCCCCGCACGAGAAGAACGCCGCCCGACGCGTCTTTGGTAATATCCGCCCCCATGCTGATAAGATGGTCAACCACGGCCTTGTCGCCCTGTACGTCAGCCAAGTCAACCCCGGAGACGGCCAATTCCGAGGGGGTGCACACCGCCGCAACCAGGGGGAATGCCGCCGCCGACCAGTCTCCGGGTACGGTGGATTCCACGGCCCGGTAGGTCTGTCCCCCAGCCACTCTGAAATGCCGGTAATCCGGGGACTGTTCCGCGAGCGTCACTCCGTAACGGCGCATCCAGCCGATGGTCATCTGGATATAAGGAACTTCCCTCGGTTCCGCCACTTCCACGGTCACGTCCGCCGGGCCGGCCGCTCCGGCCATAAGAACCGCGGAAATCACCGGGGATGTCAGGCCGGGAAAATGGGCTGTCCCGCCTTTCATCACCCCGCCGATGACCGCCGGGGGCGCGTCCTGACCGGGCCGGGTGAGGAAGGCCTCCGCGCCCAACTCTCTGAGCGCGTCCACCATCTGCAAGACCGGGCGCCGCCGGATTTGATAATCCCCGGTGACCACCGTGTATCCCTGGCACAGGGCAGCCAGAGCCATGACAAATACCGTGGTGGTGCCGGAGTTCCCACAGTCTACAACGTCATCGGGCACTTTGATGCGACTGCCAAAGCCGGTAACAATCCAGCGGCCTTTTTCTTCGATAACTTCCGCGCCAAAAGTCCGCGCCGCCCGCACCGCGCTCAGGCAGTCTTCACTGGCCAGGGGGTTATGGATGACCGACGTCCCCTCCGCCAGGGCAGCCATGAGCGCCGCCCGGATGGTGTGGCTCTTGGAACCGGGAATTGTCAGGTCGCCCTGGAGGGATTGTTTTGTGCTGATGCTGTACATGAGAAAAGCATACTATATCTTGCGTTTGGTTTCAATTCTGTTATTGAATCTGTATGAGCCGCCGGTTAATTGCTTATTTGACGCGCCTCAGCCGGGGATTGCTGGCAGATTAGTGTTTTCGGTGTCATTTTAATTTGAGGGGTGAAGGGGTCGGGGTATGTGCCCCTTATTACAGGTCGTGATCGTTATAGAACAGTTTCATTATAAGAGGAGATAGTATGAAGGAAAATGTATTCTATGCCATGGTTGGCGACAGCTTAAACTTTAGCCTGAGTGAGGCGATGCGGAATCTTGAGCTGGATTTAACAGGCCTCGCTATCAGCCTTGGCGAGGAGATAATAAATGCTCCCCAGACTTCGGCTGAAATAATGCAAAACGGCCATTCGCCAGCTCCCCGCACCCGTCTTCCGCTCCGCCTCAATCTCCCGCTGGGCAATGATGGCGCTTTTACAAACTAAAGTACCGGTACCATTCAGCCACGATGTTATTATAATTAGCCTTTATGTATTCCAATGCTTTTGATAATTCGGCATCCGAAAGCTGGCTGTTATTGCGGCATAGTTCGACGGTTCCATTTTGTTTTAACCACACTTTTGTCGCGTTAGATAAAGGTTTACCTTTACCGATAGGTATTGGCTCAAGGATATTTCCGCTTGTTTCATTTGACCAGAAGAAAAAACAAAGCCCCAAAAAATCCCGTATTGCTTTAGGCATTCATTCCGCCGTCTTTTTGTGCGTAATCCCAAATCAACAAGACGTTGCGCTTCAGATAATCGATCAATTCGAACAATTCTTCTTCGGAAAATCCGCCAGTTTTATACAGGCTACATTCCGGCAGTATTCCGTCCGCAAAATCAAAACCGGTGTTCTTTGCCCGTTCAAAATGAACAAGTACTTTTCTGGCATGGTTTTCAAAAACCATATCCGAATGAGTCAGGATTACATCATTGACCGTGGAATAATAATATTTCATAG
>JAITOJ010000130.1 GCA_031290005.1 Treponema sp.
AACTTATCGCGGCTCAAAAAATCAATATTGTCAATTTGAATAATATACGGGTAAATTACGCTGATTTTAGTAAGTACGACATCGAAACAATGCGTGCCGAACCGCTGCTCTATCAGAGCGGTTATTTAACGATAGTCAAATACGATGATGAACTGAATGAATTCACCCTTGATTATCCGAATGTTGAAGTTCGCGCTTCATTTGCCAAATCTCTATTGGAGCAGTATTTTCAGCCAACGGAAGATAACGCGAATACGCTGCTTACCACGGACTTGATACGGGCATTTGTATGCGGCAGCCCCGAAGACGCGCTTCTTGCCGTGCGTCGTTTTTTGTCCGTAATTCCCTACGACCTTATCCGCGAAAAAGAGAATTATTACCAGACTGCTGTGCATTTAATTTTTACCATGCTCGGTCTTAATTGTCGCAGCGAAGTCCGTATTGCATCCGGACGGATTGATACGCTGGTGGAAACAAAAAATTACGTATACTGTTTTGAATTCAAATTGAACGGCACGGCGGAAGAAGCGCTCGCGCAAATCGACACGAAGCAATATCTTCTGCCGTGGACAGGAACCGGCAAGAAGCTGTTCAAAGTCGGCGTAAATTTTGATCATACAAAAAACAATATCGGCGAGTGGCAATGTATCGTTGTGTCGTAATGAACGGTAAAAAAAGAACGCAAAGTATTTTCATTACTGTCCCACATTAGGGGCGCTTTTTGAAGGTCGGCGCGAATTGTTCGGCGGAGTCGGTACACCCTGGATTATCCCAACGAGGAAGTGCGGAGTAGTTTTGCCGAATGAGGTATTTGCTTTTTCGGTGTCTTTTTCATTGAGGCAACGCGCCGCCTTGACTAATCACATAAAAACGATTTATCATACATTGTATGGAAATTGTGCAGCTTGGCAGTGAAACTCTCCGGCAAAAGTCGGAGACTGTAACGGAAATAACCGAAGGCGTAAAAAAACTTGTTTCGGATATGTTTAGCGTCATGATCGCCGCAAACGGGGTGGGGCTTGCGGCTCCCCAGGTGGGGGTATTGAAGCGCCTCTTTATCGTGCGGGTAGATGACGGCATTCGCCGGACGTTTATCAATCCCCAAATACTGGAAACCTCGGAGGAGACCGAGCCGTCTGAAGAGGGCTGCCTGAGTATCCGAGGGGTGTGGTATACCATTACCCGTCCCAAACGGGTGAAAATACAGGCTTTGGATGAAAACGGCAAACCCTTTACGCTGGACGCCGAAGGGCCTCTTGGCCGGGCAATCCAGCATGAGAACGACCATCTGAACGGCATCTTATACATTGACTATGCGGATGCTGACTTCAGACAAAAAACGATTGAGCAATTCCAGCGGCGGGCAGCCCGGCGGGAAGAAAAGCTGGCAATCAAAAAAGCCAAATCCGCGCGAATTGCGGCAAAAAACGCAAACAAAGAGGGTAGGTGAATGATGCGCGTTCTCTATGCCGGAACCCCGGAGCCATCGGCCCTGACGTTGGGCATCCTGCTTGAAGCGAGTGAAAAACTGGACGCGGTGTTTCAGGTTGCCGGAGTACTGACAAACCCACCCGCCCGCCAGGCCCGGAACAGAACGCCGGAGGACAGCCCTGTGGCTGTTCTGGCAAAACAGACGGGAATTCCCTGCGTGGCTCCGGAAAAACTTGACGGCCCGTGCAGGGACAAAATAGCGGCTCTCAAGCCTGATTTGCTGGCGTGCTTTGCTTTCGGCAAGATTTTCGGCCCTCAATTTATGGCACTTTTTTCCTTAGGGGGCGTTAACCTGCATCCTTCCCTGCTGCCAAAATACCGGGGCGCCGCGCCGGTGCAGGCGGCAATTCTGAACCGGGAAGCGGTTACGGGCATCACTGTTCAGCGTCTTGCGCCGGAAATGGACAGCGGAGACATCCTGTTACAGCGGGAGATTCCTTTGTCCGGAACCGAAACTGCTGTTTCTTTGCTGGATTTCGCGGCCCGGGAAGGGGCGCGAGCTCTGACTGAGGTGCTCGAAGCGGCATCGCGCGCGGGAAACCTTCCCGCCGGAATCCCCCAAAATCATGCCGGAGCGACCTACTGTACCCAGCTTCGGCGGGAGGATGGCAGAATCAACTGGGCGCAATCCGCTCCGGAGATTGACGCTCAAATTCGCGCCTTTGATCCCTGGCCCGGGGCATTTACACTGTTTATGGGGGAAAGCCTTAAAATTCGCCGGGCATCGGTCTTTTCTCTGGATAACCGGAACGGACAGCCCCTCCCCGGCACGGTATTGGGGATAGACAAACAGGCCGGGATTCTGGTACAAACAGGGAAGGGAATTTTAGGGGTGCTTGAGCTTCAGCGGCAGGCAAAAAAAGAAGTGCCCTGGAAGGATTTTATCAATGGAAACAGAAATTTTACCGGAACAAAACTCGGATAGCCCGGGGACGATTGTCTTGGGGAAAAAGATACAAAAATATTTCAAACGCTTTCGGTTTGAACAATATCAGGGCGGAGGAAAGCGGTTCCTGCTCACTCTCCTGGGGTCGGTGTTCCTGATGGCTGTTGTGGCGGTGGCGGTATTCTTTGCCTTTGTCAGCCGGCCAGAGCAAGTGCTGGTTCCAGATGTGACCGGTAAGGTGCTGACCACGGCCCTGCTGGAAATGCAAGTCAAGGAACTGTATCCCAAGATACAATTGAGATATTCAAATTCTCCGGACGACAAGGGCTTGATACTTGAACAGAATCCGAGTCCCGGTTCGATTGTTAAAGCGGGCCGCCGCATTACCCTGGTGGTTAGCCAGGGGATTATTATTGATACCGTAGGCAATTTCACAGGCAGGCAATATGCCGAAGTACAGATGGAACTGCAAACCCTGTTTTCCGGGACTATCCGGCCGCTGATCGCTTTAGCTGAACCTGTGTATACCCCGGATGCGGCAGCGCCGGGAATTGTGCTGGCCCAGGACCCGGCCGCGGGTACGCCTATTACTGAGCCGGTGACAGTCAAACTCATGGTAAGCCGGGGGCTCCAGACTGAGCAGGCCGCTGTGCCCAATTTGGTTGGTATGACGGTTTCCGAGGTATTTGCCCAGATGGAACGCAGCAAAGTGATTTTTGACTTCAGCGCCCAATATGCGGGGGAGGGGGAAAAAACGGGAACCGTGATTGCCCAGGAATCATCTCAGGCCAATGTTCCCAACTACGCCCGGATACAGGCAAGATTTGCCTTGCCTGAAAAAGCGGTAAATGGCAATATTTACGGGATTTTTTCCGCCGAAATAACCGCCTTCCCCTATGCGGTGCCGGTGCAGATGGCGGTCAGGCCTCCTTCGGGCCGGGTTTATACGGCGGTACTCTTTGAGCACACCGGCGGGCACATCACCGTGCCCTATGCGGCGCCGGCGGGCAGCGAGCTGACCCTTGTTGCCGGAGGACGAACCGTGGCAACAAAAATTGCGAATTAGTCTATTCCTCTCTTGAAGGCTGGGGCACGGAGCGGGCGGCCCTGATTTAGCGTTCTTCGATGCTGCCGTCTCCGCGGGCAGCGAAAACCAGGGGGCGGAGGCGGGTGAAAAAGCCGTTTTCCGCCACGCCGGGAACAGCGTTGATTTCTTGTTCCAGAGCGGCGGCATCAACGGGGGTTTTCCAGAGACAGTCCAGAATCATGTTGCCGTTGTCGGTGATGACCGGGCCGGCTTTTTTGACCCCCTCGCGGATTACGCAGGAGGCGCCCAGATGTTCCAGGGCGCGGATGACCGGGACGCGGGCATCTTCGATGATTTCCACGGGCAGGGGAAAACGGGAGCCCAGATGGGGAACCAGTTTTGATTCGTCCGCGAGGATGACAAAAATTTTTGAGTTATAAGCGGCGATTTTTTCCCGGAGCAGCGCCCCGCCGCCTCCTTTTATAAGACGGTTTTCCGGGTCGATTTCGTCCGCACCATCGATGGTCAGGTCAAGAACACCGCCGATATTCCGGGAATTGAGGGAAAACACCGGGATACCCAGTTCTTCGCAAGCCATATGGGTTTGAAAACTGGTTACCACCGCCTGTATATTCCGCAGTTTATCCGCTTTGAGGGATTCCGCGAGCCGGTACACCGCCTGAATTGCCGTTGAGCCGGTTCCCAGGCCGATTTTCATGCCGCTGAAAATCATTCCCCTGGAAATCAGGATATCAACGGCGTATTCTCCGGCAAGTCTTTTTTGTTCAGCCTGTGTAAACTGTTTCATAGGATTCTCCGGTAAAAATTTTGAATTGTTCATAGCCCTGATAGTCGAGCATGGAGCGACCGTTGCAAACCCGGCAGCCCGCTTTTTTTGCCCTGGTCAGGACAGGGGTCATTTCAGGAGTATAGATTACGTCAAAGACCGCCTCATTGCCGGTAAAGTAATAGAACGACAGGGGGTCAGCCGATTTATCCAGGGGGTCAGCATTCATTCCCACCGGAGTGGTCTGGATGATTAAATTGCTGTATTGTTCCAGAGCTGGAAGCGCCTGCTGGGTGAGGGACGCATAGTGAAATTTATAGTTATCCGCGATATGTTTCGCTTTTCCGATGGTACGGTTAAAGACACAGGCCTTCCCCTTGAGACGTTTGACCGCCAAGGCGGCTGCTTTAGCCGCGCCCCCTGCCCCGATGATAGCTGCCTTTACACCGGATAGATTTTTGACTTGCAGGAATTCCAGAAGCGCCCGGGATAATCCTTCCAAGTCTGTATCGTAGCCGGTCCACCCGGAGGGAGTTTTAAGAATGGTATTGCATGCCTTGATTTGCTTCACCACACCGTCGGTCTCATTCAAATATGAGAGCACACGTTCCTTGTGAGGTACGGTTACGGAAATCCCTTGTATCCCCACAGCCTCCGCGAAGCCCAGTGTTTCTTCAATAGTTTCAGATTTGATGGGTATATACACGGCGTTTATCCCGTGTTTTATGTAGCCCGTATTGTGAATCAGGGGACTCAGGGTAGTTTTGAGGGGAAACCCGGTTACCCCGTAAATCGCCGTATCCGTATTAATGGATTGAAACCGGTACAGCTCCGACAGGGTCTTCGGGTCAATGTGGCCGAGCCGCTCGCCCAAGCCGCTTCCTTCCGGCGACGTGTAGGTCAAAAAAGAATGCAGCTTGTCGGCTAAAATCCGTGAGGGAAACCCGTAATCCCCCATGAGAACGAGGATTTGCTCCCTGTTTTCCAGTTCTTTCGCTTCCTGAAACAGCCGGGTGACTTCGCTCAGACTGTGGGGCATACACGAAATCTTTGGGATTTCATACCCCGTGATTTTCATCTGTTTCAGTTTGGATACGGTGTCCGGCAGGCAGCCGGTCATATCGTGATAACTTCGGATGACTCGTGTGCCAAAAGCAAAAGCGGCTTCCTGGAGGCTGGGCACATAAAAGTCTTCCTCAAAATCAACGTAGGCAAAATTTTTTCTGCGGTCCTGGTTGGCAAAAGCAAGTCCTCGCGCAAATAGGGTTGTGCGGTTCGCTTCGCCTTCAAAGAATAACCCGCCGTCGATTTTCCGGCGGATGGTCAAAATGCAAGGGAGGCCCGCCTGTTCGGGAAAACGCCGGATGTGCAGTTGTTCATCTGTGTCCAGATGGTCAACCCGGAGTTCCGCTATGTCTATCCATTTGCGGTAGTTATCAATTAACTCCAAATTCCCTTGCAGGGTTTTCGCGTTCAGGCACAGGCAAACAAGAGGACAGTTCATGCCCTTATCTTACCACAAACCGGGGAATTGTGCTATACTGGGAACATGGCAAAAGAATTTCTTCCCTATGACCAGGTGCGCAACGATGCCCTCAGGCTGGCGTACCGGATTTGCAAAGACGGTTTTATTCCCGACGTGATTTATGTGTCCCTGCGCGGCGGGGCGTATATGGGCAACGTCATCAGCGAATATTTCAAGCTGGCCCGGAAAGACGCCCATCCGGTGCTCTATGCCGCGGTGGTTGCCCGGTCATACTCGGATATCCGCAAACAAGACCGGGTGAAAATCGACGGGTGGACGTATTCCCCGGAATACCTCCGCCACGGAGATAAAATCCTTCTGGTAGACGATATTTTTGACACCGGCAGGACGATTAACCATCTGGTGGAAGTCCTCTTGGACCGGGGGATTCCCCGGGATGACATCAAGGTGGCGGTGCATGATTACAAATACTGCGCTTACAAAACCGAACAGCTTCCCATCCAGCCGGATTACTGGTGCCGGAAGTTTGAGATTGTTGATCCCGCAAAAGATTGCTGGATACACTACCTGAGCCACGAGCTTATCGGACTGACCAAGGCGGAACTGGAAGAATACTATTACCGGGACGACCTGGAACTCCGGGAAGCCTTGGGCGCGGTTCTGTAGGCTTTCATGACTTGCCTTGTCTGCGGAATCGACGAAGCCGGGAGGGGGCCGCTGGCAGGGCCGGTCTTGGCTGCGGCGGTCATCCTGCCCGCTGATTTTCCAGCGGATATTCTGAATGACTCAAAAAAGCTTTCGGAAAAAAAGCGGCTTATGGCGGAACAGGTGATTAAAGCAAAAGCCTTGTGGGGCATCGGTTCCGCAAGCCCGGCGGAAATTGACGAAATCAATATTTTGCGTGCCTCGCTTTTGGCCATGAAACGGGCCTTTGAGGCCATGTTCCGGCAGGGCAGGGCAGGGGGGCCGCCCGCGGACATCACCGCCCTCGTTGACGGCTTGTATTGCCCGGATATTTCCGTCCCCTGCCGGGCTGTGCCCAAGGCGGACGGGTTGTTCCCACCGGTAATGGCCGCGTCAATTTTGGCAAAGTGCGAGCGCGACCGGATTATGACCGCCTATGCCGCGCTCTATCCCGCCTACGGGTACGAAAAGCACAAAGGCTATCCCACCGCGGCGCACCGGGAAATATGCCGGAGGATTGGACCTTCGCCGGTTCAGCGGATGAGTTTCGCGTACCATTCTTCAATGTTCCGAAATGCCTGAGTTATGGCTTTGATATTTTGCGCCGCTTCTTCTGTCCCATCGGTTTTTCCGGTATCAGGGTGGTATTTTTTCAAAAGTGTATGGTATGCCCGGCGGCAGGTTTTGAGATCAGGGACGACCGCCAGATCCTGAAATTGCAGGGTCTGAAAATCCGTGAAGAGGGCAGGGGGGATCTTGGGCGGGACCGGCTTTTCGGTTTTTGGGGCGGCCTCAACAGGTTTCGCGGCTTTCTGTTTTTTTCTGATCGGCGGCAAATCCCCGGTTTCCAGATATTCAGTAAGTAACGTGCCTAATTTGTCGTACATTCCCATGTTCACGCCCCTCATAACAGGTATATTCCCAGGGGCGTATATCTGGGGCCGGCGCCCCGTCCGCCGCCTGACAAATCGGACTTGAACAGGGCCGCTGTTTCTGCCATTCCTGTTGTCTTAACCGGGAACGGTTCTCCGGCAGTTTCAGCGGGGATACTGCCTTTATTGCCTTTTCGTGCCAGGGTGATGTGCGGGGTGTATTGGCGCTTCTCTTTTGGCCTGAAGGGATATCCTTCCCGTTTGCCGGTTTCCGCCAGGGCGTCTTCAAACCGGGTGGCAAGGCCCGCTATTCGTTCCGCACCATGGGCAATTTCAAGGGCCAGAGTATTTACCCGGTGAAAGTCAACCCGGCCATTTCCCCGGTGCGCGCTCTTGGGCAGTAGAATGGCGCTTTCAGTATCAAACGCAATGGGCGATTCGTCCCGCACAGCCTGGGTAAGGGCTTGCTGCGCAAGAACCGCCTCCCGGTCATCAAGTTCGCCCAGAAAAGCCAGGGTTATGTGCAGAGGCAGGTTTACTTCGGTCACCCAGCGCCAATGAGGGTACATATCCCGCAAAATCCGCAGGTCTTCCTCGGCCTGTTCAAGAAAGTCGGGAGGCAGGGGCAGGGCAATGAATATTCGCATGGAGAATAGTATAGCAAAAAAATAAAAAAATGTTTGATTTCCCGTGTTTTCGCTTGACAATATCCTATTAAAACTATAGGTTTAGTAAACAAAACATGGTTTCGTATATCTTTTTTTTAGGAGTTTGTTATGAAAAAACGAGTATGGTTTTTGCTTCCTTTGACAGTCCTGTTTTTCATGGCCTGCCAATTGAACACGCCGGAACGAACCCCGGACGCGCGCTTTGTGACACAGACCACGGAGCCGAACTGCGGGGGCTTTACCACGGTGTACTACCAGTCTCAAGGAGGGGAAATACAGCGCCGGTGATGAAGCGGAGGATAAGACCTTTGTCAGCGGCGTGTATGACCAAATCACGTTTGGGGATAATCCCTATAGCCAAATTCCGCAATTTCCTGGCCTGGAAGATGGTTCCAATCCGGCCAAGATGATGCAGTATTTGAAGGAGGCTGTCGGAGACCCGGGACTGTTCTATCTGAACCCGGATAATGAGGCGTTCCAGGCGATCGCGGGCCTGATTCAACAGTATGAGTACAGCATTGCGCCGATTCTGGGCAGGGCATCAGAAATTGCCGCCCATTACCAGGGCACTTCCGACGGACAGACGGAACTGGGGCTCGCGTATTATTTCCAAACCGGACAAGCGGCGGCTCCCGCTGACCCCGCGTTTTTAGCCTGGGCGAATGACTACGTATACAGCAAGATTGACCAAGCCGCAAAGGACATCGCTAAACAGGACGTTGTCTTTGGTTACGACCTTACCTTTGAATTCGAAGCAAGCCTGAGCAATATACCCCTGGACAAGAACCAGAAACTCCTCTTTGCCGCGGGCCTGCCTTTCACCTACAAATACAGTCCGGGCACCGTAGTGGGTTTTGAGGAAGCAACGGAAAATTACGGGTTTACCATCAGCCCCTACGCTTCGCTCTTTCTGACCAATCTGGCCCTGCCAATCCAACTGCAATTGGGTTATACCATTCCGGTATTCGGGAACAACAGCGCCGCCCGGCATATCTTTGCCTTTCAGGCAAAATTCTTCTTCAAGTTTTAAGGCGGCCGAAGAAGCCCCGTCCGTTAGGGCGGGGCTTCTTTTAGTGCCGAAGCGGTTGAATCTGTATCAGCCGCCGGTTAATTGCCGCTTTTTATTTGGCTTTTGTAAATTTGACAATCCTCAACAAATATGGCATATTTTATGTAACAAAAATAAGGAGTTGGCAATGCCGGAAATAAGCCTATTTTATGGAATACGGATTACCATGAATTGGGACGAACATAATCCCCCGCATTTTCATGTGAAATATGTAGAATACAAAGACAGCAAACCGCTGAATGAAATTCAGCCATTAATATAGGGTACAGAAGGACGTGCACAATGAATACTGAATATTTCTGGCCGAAAGTCGTACAAGTAGTACCGGCAAA
>JAITOJ010000132.1 GCA_031290005.1 Treponema sp.
GCGCGGTGAGGCTTGAGAAAGGCTCAAAATTGTACGATATATATACCGGCGGCACGATTTGCGAGCGCCACCGGAGCAAGTACGCTTTTAACCGGCGCTATGCCCCGGACATTGAAGCAAAGGGGGTGCGGGTGGCCGCAACAGCGCCGGACGGACAGATTGAGGCTTTTGAGTGGGACTCGCATCCCTGGGGCATCGGGGTGCAGTATCACCCGGAGTTTGTGTCCCGGCCCTTGAAGCCCCACCCGCTTTTTGCCGCTTTTATCGGCGCGGCGTTACAGTCAAAAGTAAACGAATGAAAAGATTTTTATATATCCTGGGCGCGTTCCTGGGCATGGTCATATTCACGTTTTTCTCGGTTTCCTGCGAACTGTCCTACATGGTCATTCCCGATACTTCCGGGACGACCCCGGAATTCCTGTTGTCCGGGGCGAAAATCACCCGGTTCAAGAACAAGGTGCTCACCGCGGAGCTTGCGGCAGAGATGATTGAGCAGTACAAGGGAAACACCGGGGTTTACGGCTCCCAGGTGTCCTTTACGGTGTACGAAGACGATGGGACGGAAATCGGCAAAGGCCGGTGCGGCCTTTTTTCCGCTGATATAGATAACGAAGTCTATCTGTTGTTCGACGGCATTGTTTTCGAGAACAGCCGGGACAAGTTTGAGTTGAATGCCCAGGCTATGAAGTGGGCGGCCAAACAGGGCTTGCTTGCCAGCGAGCAGGGCACGGAAGTGACGATAGTGAAAAACAGGGGCAGCGGCGATGGCGATTCTCAAAGCCGTTTTTCCCTGTCCGGGTCTGAATTTTCCGCCAACGGCCACCGGCATACCTTTGAGTTTAATGCCCCGGTGTCCGGGGTGTTTGAGACGGGAGACTACGGGGATGAAAATTAAGCGCCTCTTCCGTCTGGCCCTGTTTCCGGCGCTGTTTCTGCTTGCCGCCGGGCCGGTCTTTGCCGAAATCATCACGTTTACGGCGGATAAGATGGCCGGCTATTCCGGGGACACCAGCGACTATACCAAACTGGAAGGCAATGCGGTAATTAAAACCACCAAAATAGAAATCAGCGCGGACCTGGTTGAGCTGAGCGGGGACGATTTCCGGTTCATCACTGCCACCGGCAGGGTGAAAGGACGGAATATCGAATCGGACATGGACTTTTCTTGTGACTCCATGTACTATGACCGCAAGACTGAGATTGTCACGTTGCGGACGAACGCGGAAATCCTTGATCACCAGAACGAAGTGTCCGCCAAGTCTCAACTCATCGAATACAACCAGAAAACCGAAATCGCCATTATGCAAATAGACGTGGAACTGAAACAGAAACGTTCGCTCTGTACCGCGGCATTCGCGATTTACCGGAAGCAGGAGCAGATGCTGGAAATGAACGGGAATCCTCAAATCAAGCGGGACGACGACCTGTTCCGTGCCCGGGAAATCACCCTCAACATGGATACCGAAGATATCCTGCTGGACGGCCGGGTGCGGGGCAGCGTGACCAGCAAGGATACTGCGGAAGCAGAGGGAAGCGCCCCTGCCGCTTCCCCAGAGGAAACGGTTTCCCCGGTGTCAACGCCGGAATCCCCCCCGGAGGCGGCGCAATGAGCGAATCAGCGGCTGGGCATGTGCTGAAAGTCAACAGCCTGTATAAGCAGTTCGGCAGAAAGGAAGTGGTCAAGGGTGTGGAGTTTGCCATGCAGACCGGGGAAGTGTTGGGGCTTCTGGGGCCAAATGGGGCGGGCAAGACCACCACCTTCTACATGATTGTGGGATTTTTGCGGCCCACCAAAGGGGAGGTGTTTTTGAACGACACCCGGATTACCCGGCTGCCCATGTTCAAGCGGGCCCGCATGGGCATCGCCTATCTGCCCCAGGAACCGTCGGTGTTCCGCAAACTCACAGTGGAGCAAAATATTTGGGCCATCATCGAAACCCGGAAGGATTTGTCCAAAGAAGGCAAGCGGAAGCTCTTTGATTCCCTTATCGACGAGTTCGCTATTGAGCGTATTATGAAGCAGCCGGCTTTTACTCTGTCCGGCGGTGAGCGGCGGCGTACTGAAATCGCCCGTTCCCTGGCGATTGAGCCCAAGTTCCTGCTTCTGGACGAACCCTTTGCGGGGATTGACCCCATCGCGGTGAGCGACATCAAAAGCATGGTGCAGCTTCTGGCCAAGCGGGGTATCGGCGTGCTCATCACGGACCACAATGTGCGGGACACCCTGGAAATCACCCACCGGGCAATCATCATCAGCAATGGAACCATTGTGGCTCAGGGGAACCGGGACGTGATTCTGGCGTCTCCGGTGGCCCGGAAGATTTATCTGGGCGAGCAGTTCAGGATGTAAATTTGGTTGTCTGGGGCGCCCCTTTGACAAGCTGTGCTGTTTCTGCTATGTTTGAAGACGGAGCATATCGGTGACAGAAACGCAAACCATTACCCTGCTTGATTCAACCCTGCGGGACGGCGCCCAGGGGGAACAAATCAGTTTTTCCGTACAAGATAAAGTGCATATCGTACAGGCCCTGGATGAGTTGGGCATTCAGTTCATTGAGGCGGGGAATCCCGGCTCGAATCCCAAAGACCTGGAATTCTTCCGGGAAATACAAAAGATTCCCCTGGCAAATACCAAAGTCTGCGCCTTCGGTTCCACTCGGCGGAAAGGTATCGCTCCGGAAGACGACGGAAACCTTCAAAGCCTGTTGGCCGCAAACACCGGTACTGTAGTGTTTTTCGGCAAAACATCGGTTTTTCAGGTGGAGCGGATTCTCCGGGCGGAACTGGAGGAAAATCTTGCCATGATTCGAGAGACCGCCGCGTTTCTGAAAGGGCAGGGGCGGGGGGTGATTTTCGATGCCGAGCACTTTTTTGACGCCTTCAAGGAAAACCCGGACTATGCCCTCCGCTGCCTGGAAGCTGCCCAAGAGGGAGGCGCGGAGACCCTCGTGCTCTGCGATACCAGGGGCGGCTGTCTTCCCGGTGAAATCGGCCGGATTACCCGGCTGGCAGCGGAACGGTTCGATTCTTGCGCCGAAATCGGGGTGCATACCCACAACGACTGCGGCCTTGGGGTAGCCAATTCTCTGGCGGCAGTGGAAGCCGGGGCGCGTCACGTGCAGGGAACCCTTCTGGGTTTTGGGGAACGCACCGGCAATGCCAACCTCTCAACCATCATTGCCAACCTAGAATTGAAAATGAACGCCTCCTGCCTGCCTGCCGGTCATCTGGAACGGCTTACTTCCATCGTCAGGCAGGTGGCGGAAATTGCCAATATTACTCTTGATTCCGGTATGCCCTATGTGGGACACAATGCCTTTGCTCACAAAGCGGGGATGCATATTGACGCGGTGCTCAAAGACCCTGAATCCTACGAGCACATTGTCCCGGAGACCGTCGGAAATGACCGGGTCATTCTGGTGAGCGAAGCCGCCGGACGCGCGGCGGTGCTGGAAAAAATCAGAAAGTTTGACCCGTTAATCACCAAGGACAGCCCTGTGGCATCGGAAATTCTCAAGACCATAAAGGATTTGGAACATTCAGGTTATCAATTCGAGGGAGCGGAAGGCAGCTTCGAACTTCTGGTGCGGAAAGCGCTCAAACGCTACCGTCCCTTTTTTAAGCTCCACTACTATAAAACCATCGGAGAAAAACCCCGGCTGGACGATTATCTGTGTTCCTTTGCGCAGCTTAAAATCGAGGTGAACGGCCAGCTTGAAGTGACCGCCGGGGAAGGGGACGGCCCGGTGCACGCCCTGGACGTGGCGCTCCGCAGGGCCCTGGAGCGGTTTTATCCCGCGGTGTCCCATATCCGGCTCACTGACTACAAGGTGCGCGTCCTGGATTCCCAGTCCGCAACCGCGGCCAAAGTCCGGGTGCTCATTGAAAGTTCTGACGGCGCAGAGTCCTGGTCAACTGTGGGGGTGTCCTCGGATATTATGGAAGCATCCTGGCTTGCCCTGGTTGATTCCATTGAATACTACCTGATTTACGATTTTGAGCGCCAGCTCGGCGCGTCCGGTCAGTAGTTGTTGACCACAAAGAATGTATCAAGCCCCGCGCCGTGTATGTTATACGCGGCAAACCGGATGGTGTTTCTGCCCCTGAGGAGCGGCACTTCCGCCAGCATCATGCGGCGTTCGTCCGGGTAGATTTCTTCACGGGCATAGTATTTTTTTCCCCGCACGGTCAACTTGCCGTTCCGTTCCACCATCATGTCGTAGATGATAGTTTCCACATCCACGCCGTTGACCGAAACAATGGTGCGGTAGGGCAGGGCGCTCCAGTCAAAGTCGTGATAGAAAATATAGGTCCCCGCGGGAAATGAAGGGGTTTCCGCCACCCGGAAACTTTCTTCCCGTTTGCCCGAAGCGGACACGTTGAAAATCCTGGCCGCCCGTTCGTCTGCCAGACGGGGCATCAAGACCAGAGGGTTAATCAGGCGCGCATTTTTTTCATCCACCACCTGAAATTCCAGGCCGCCGCCGCTGTTTTGCCAGCCCGATGAGCCGGACATGCCGATGCCTCCCCCGGCACCGATAACGGCGGTTTCAGGGGTGATAGAAACTGTATGCAGGTTGCCGTAAACCATCAGGAGGTCGTCGTTGTGGTCGATAATCACCGCGTTGCCCAAGGGAGAGTAAAACCCGTCAGAGCCGTCGTCGGGTTCCCGGATAACTGCCAGCGCCACTCCCTGGTCGGAAGAGCGGACTTCAGCCGGGGCTCTGAATATCAGAGAACCGGAAAACTTGCCGCCCCTGGGTTGGGCAAAAACCGATGAAAAAGACGAAGCAGTCACATTTTCTTGAGGCCACTCAAAGGCTGGAAGCCCGGAGCACTCCAGTAACGCGAGGGCGGCAAAACACAGATACGCTGTTTTTATTCGCATTGCTTTTCTCCCTAATTTCTGGAAATCTCCAATTTTGATATGGAATCGTCTTTTCCGATGTACAGGGCGTTTTCAAACGTCCGGATAAATCCGTGGGCAGCGGTAAACGAAAAAGACCCAGCCGGCATATTGTAATTTTCCAGTATATACACCGAATAGACAGCGCTTTCTTTGGTGAGTACAAACACCAGATTATTTGCCCGGGACTCTATAATAGAAAGCACCCTGCCTTTCATGGGAATCGCCGCGGTAGTATAAGACGCGCAGTCCAGCACAGTCAATTTTTCCGGCTGGGTAAAATATACCATCCGGTCGTTGGAAGAAAACCGGACGAGTCCCTGCTCGTTACTGTCGGTTTCAAAATATTCATGATACAGCACCTTATTGGCGTCATTCTCGATTTCGGTCAGCACAAACCGTTGTTTTTGCAGGCCCGAAATGCTGGCCACCCGTTTCCCGGAAGCGGAGATGGCAACCCCCAGGATAACCGGATAAGCGCTGCCTCCGGGGATGATTTTGGTGGTTTGTTTTCCTTCCGGGGTATGAACGATAATTGAGCCGTCCGCGAAACCGGCGGCGCTTCCTCTCGTGGAAGAGGCGAAGGCCAAGACCGGCGCGTAGTCCTCGTGTGTCCAGAGAATTGCCCCGTCTTTGCCGCCGTACCGGGAAAAGGCCGCTCCTCCGGGATGAAACAGATAAACCCGGTCATCCTCAAAATAAGGGAACCCGCTTCCCATAATGACTCCGGCGGCTTCCCCGGCGGGAGTGAAAAATAGCGTGTTTTCCGCGTTTTCTGGAAACGACGCGTAATAATGGGAAGAAATCATTGCTTTGTAGGGAAAAACAGTGGCGTTACAGAGGTTTCCCTCAGGGGTAAAATAGCCCATGGTCTGGCCCAGTTTGAAAGGCAGCAGCCGGCCCGGTTCGGAAATAGGGGGTTGTCCTTCATGGAGTTCGCTTTCCGCTATGCTGATTGTCCATTGAGGATTAAACTGAAATCCGCTTTCCAGGGGCTTTCCGGCAAACAGGATATATAAGACCGAAAACACAATCCCGCCGGTAACTGTCAAAACTACTTTTTTTTGCCTTTTCATAGTCAATTATGTTATAATAAAGAGGATAGATAAAGTCAATGGGAGACCCTATGGAAAAATCACTGATGACTGAATTATATTGCCGGGCTTATGACGCATCCGCAAGAGCATACGCGCCTTATTCGCGCTTTCCCGTGGGGGCGGCGCTGCTGCTTCCGGACGGCAGTATTATGACCGGAGTCAACGTAGAAAACCGTTCCTATGGCCTGACCAACTGCGCCGAGCGGACTGCGGTTTTTGCCGCCGTTGCCGCGGGATACCGCACGTTTCAGGCAATCGCCATCGCTACTCCGGCTGCTGCCGCGCCTACCGGCCCCTGTGGAGGGTGCCGTCAGGTTTTGAGCGAGTTCGCCCCGCCGGAAACCCCGGTTATTTTCGGCGCTTCCCCGGACAACCTGGTGGAAACTACTATCGGGGAGTTGTATCCTTTTGATTCACTCCACGAACTCGGACGATAATTGCGCGCCGGTGGAGGGGAAAATCCCGGTAGCCGTAATACGGCCTCTTGTGTTTTTGAGGCGGTTTTTGCTATGCTCTTTGAAGATGAATATTTTAATCACTGTCGGCGGGACACAGGAACGAATCGACGCCGTGCGGAGCATCGCTAACACTTCCACGGGCGCGTTGGGCAGCCGGATTGCCGGTTGTTTTGCGGTATTCCCGGAAGTGGAGAAGATATTCTATGTTTCCGGCCCAAAAGCAATTTTGCCTCAAACGCCGAAAGCGCAGGTGGTTTCCATCACAGATACGGCGAATTTGGAAGCCGAGGTGAGGCGCTTGCTGGCCGGGTATGCGATTGACGTGATTGTGCATTGTATGGCCGTGAGCGACTTCCGGGTTTCAAAAGTGACTACCGCCCGGCGGGTCGCGTCAGCCGGGTTGGAACAGGCTCCAGAGGTTGACCGGGGGGCAAAAATCAGCTCCGCTCTTGCGGGTGATAAGTTGGTGCTGGTGCTGGAAGAAACGCCCAAAATCATTGGTTTGTTTAAGGCGCTTGCTCCTGACGCGATACTTGTGGGTTTCAAGCTGATGGACGGCGTAACACAGGCTGCCTTAATCGATACAGCCTATGCCCTGCTCAGGGAAAATCACTGCGATTTTGTCCTTGCCAACGACGCCCAGGGGATTCACGGTGATGTGCATGTCGGCTATCTGATTGACGCGGGGAAAAATGTTCGCCGGTATGATACCAAAGAAGATATAGCGGCGGGAATTGCGGAACGGGTGAGGCGAGAGTTACTATGAGTTGTATTTTGTTGGGAGTTACGGGGAGTATTGCGGCGTATAAGGCTGCGGGAATGGCTGACCGGCTGACTAAAATGGGGCACTCGGTGCAGGTGATTATGACTGCTTCGGCGCGGGAGTTTATCGCGCCGCTGACGTTTCAGACTCTCACCCATCACAAGGTCTATACTGATTTGTTCGAGGAAATTGCCTATGAAGATGTGCGGCATATTTCTTTGGCAAAAAGCGCCGACTTGGCTCTGGTTGCTCCGGCCACGGCGAATATCATCGGTAAGCTTGCGTCGGGTATCGCGGACGATATGCTTTCCACGGTCCTGATGGCCCTGGGGAATAAGCCGGTGGTCATCTGCCCGGCCATGAATACAGCCATGTATGAACATCCCGCCACTCAGCGCAATGTTGCGTCTCTCAAATCCTGGGGCTGTATCTTTGTGGAGCCTAAAGAATCGCTCCTTGCCTGCGGGGATATTGGCAAGGGAGCGCTGGCAGACCCGGAAGATATACTCAAGACCGTGCTTGCACTTTTGGGGTAAAATTATTTGCTTTTCGGCTCCATACCATTTCCGCGGTTCCGGGCAGTGAGGGCGTAAAAACCCCTGCTCCTCGCCGTATTTATCTTATGAAGTTGCCGACGACAAATACCCGGCCAGCTTTTCCGCAAAATCGCTTTTTATCGTGTTTTCCGCTGCCCGTATGGCCCGGACATCAGCCTCGGGCTGTGTGGCGTGTCCTTCCCGGCCATTGATGCTGTAGGGAATAAGCACCGTATTGTCAGCCGTATCCACCAGCGAAGCGTCCACCACATAGCGGCTAAACTTGTTTGGACTTTTCATCTCCACCGGAGACACCGTTATTTTCACATTCATCACATAGCGCGAGCGGTTGTTTCCGGTTCTGAAACCAGCCTTGGTAAACACCTCAGAAAAGGCGTTCCGTATGCGTCCTTCCGTATCGCCTTCAACAACCACATTGACCGGAATCA
>JAITOJ010000002.1 GCA_031290005.1 Treponema sp.
CTGCTCAAGGAAGTCCGCGACCCCGGAACCGGGGAAGTCATCAGCCGGGTGGAACCGGAGATTCTGCACGAATCCAGTATTCCCCAGGAGACCTGGCGTCTGGTGCAGTCCTATATGCGCTACACCGTGACCAACGGTTCCGCCCGGAACACCCTTTCCGCCAACCGTGTGGCCTTCGCAGGCAAAACCGGCACTGGCGAGGTGGCCCAATACACCGACCGCTGGCATTCCTGGTATGTGGCTTACGGTCCCTACGACGCACCGCCGGAAGAGACCGTCGTGGTCTGTGTGCTGGTGGAAGCGGTCAATGTATGGGAATGGTGGGCCACCTATGCCGCAAGCATCATAATGCAGGGGATTTTTACAAACCAAACCTATGACCAGGCATTGGACGCCCTGGGCTATCGGTTCCTGGTGACGCCCCAGGGAAGGCGCGAATAGTGAAACTCCGGTTTGTTTCCCAATTTGATTATGTCATTTTCTTTGCCGCCCTGCTGCTGATTATCCTGGGGGTGGCGTTCATTTATTCCTCCGGTGTCGATTCTTCCGGGGTAAGCGTGTCTACGGAATACGTCAGACAGATTGTATTTGCCTGTACGGGACTGCTCCTTCTGGCAGCCGCGGCGTTTGCCGACTTCCGTAAAATCAGCCGCTATGCCCTGTATCTGTATTTTGGGCTGCTGGCAGTTTTGGTCTATACTTTTCTCTTTGGCAGATACGTGAACGGCGCCAGGAGCTGGCTGGGAATCGGTTCCTTCGGTGTACAGCCTTCAGAATTCGGTAAAGTCATTTTTATCATCTTTCTGGCCCGGCACTTGGAACATTCAAGCCAGTGGCCGCCATTCCGCCGTTTTTTGACCTCCCTGGGAATCATGCTTCTCCCCATGTGTCTTATTCTGCTCCAGCCCGATTTGGGAACCGCCAGCGTGTACCTGCCGGTATTCCTGATTATGTGCTTTATGGCCGGTATCCCGCTCCGCTACATTTTTCTGGTGCTTTTTGGTGGTATGCTTACCGTGGTGTTCGCCGTGCTGCCCATCTGGGAGTCTGAAATCTACCAAAAGACCTTGGGAATCATCCGGGTTTTCCAGAGCGATAGCCTTCGGTTGATTGTGATTGCCGCCGGCGGCGCAGTGGCGGTGGTCTCTCTGGTGGGGTTCATACGGTTCAAAAACCGGTACTATTTCTGGCTGGTCTATGTATTCGGCATCCTCACCTTTGCCCTGGTAGCCTCGAAGGCGGTTAATTATGTATTAAAAGATTACCAGATTAAACGGCTCATCGTGTTTCTGAACCCCGACAGCGACCCCTTGGGCGCGGGGTGGAACATCATTCAGTCGAAAATCGCCATTGGTTCCGGGAATTTTTTTGGCCAGGGCTTCCTGCGGGGGACGCAGAGCCATTACCACTTTCTGCCTCAGCAGAACACGGACTTTATTTTCAGCATTCTTTCCGAAGAATGGGGGTTTATCGGTGGTATGATTGTCTATGCCCTCTATTTTGTGATTCTAACCCGGATTCTGGCGATTATCAAAAACACACCCCATGTCTTTGGCGCGTATATCGCTTCCGGGATTTTCGGCATGTTTTTCTTTCATTTTATCGTCAATGTGGGCATGGTGATGGGACTCATGCCCATTACGGGGATTCCTCTGCTCTTCCTGTCCTACGGCGGATCATCCCTCTGGACGGCCATGATCTGCGTAGGCCTTCTCATGGGAATTTACGCCCGGCGGCTTGAAATTTCCAACATCACCCTGTAAGATGGCGGGCATGACCCACATTGACCCCCTCGTCGTTTTCGGTTCTAAACTGAATACCGTGAATCACCCTGCCCGCTATCTGGGGGGCGAATACGGCATTTGCGTCAAATCCGACGAAGAAACCCGGCTCACCTTTGCCATCGCCTTTCCCGATTTATATGAAATCGCCATGAGCAATTCGGCGGTCAAGATCATCTACAGCGGCCTGAACGCCCTGTCCGGCGTCCGGTGCGAGCGGGTCTTTGCGCCGGATACGGATTTTGAGGCTCTGCTCAAGGCGGAAAACGTCCCCCTCTATACCCTGGAAAGCGGCATTCCCCTGGATGAAACCGATGTCATCGGCTTTTCCCTGGGCTACGAGCTGGGCCTTACGGGAGTATTTCAGATTCTGGAAGCCGGGCGGGTGCCTATTTTGAAGTCAGAGCGAAATGAACAAAGCCCCCTGGTGATTGCCGGCGGCTGCGGGGTGACCAATCCCATGCCCTTTGTGGACTTTTTTGACGCCATATTTATCGGCGAAGCGGAAGCGGGGCTTTTTGAGCTGACGAAACAGCTTGCCAGAGCAAAGGAAAGCGGGGCAGGGCGGGGGAGGCTGCTGGAACTGCTTGCATCTCATCCGTCAATTTGGGTGGAAGGGAAAAAGGCGGCGCGGGCAGTCTGGGCCGCCTTTGGGGCGGAGCCGTCTGTTCCGGCGTTTTTGCCCCAGCCAAACATAAAGCCCGTACAGGACCACGGGGTGGTGGAAATCATGCGAGGCTGCCCCAACGGATGCCGGTTCTGCCACGCGGGAATTTTTTACCGCCCCCTGCGGGTAAAGCCCATTCCGCAAATTCTTGAGGAAACGGATGCCCTGGCGGGACAGGGCGGGTACACGGAAATCAGTCTGACCTCCCTTTCCTCCGGAGATTATCCCGGAATCGAGGCCCTGCTCGACGCGCTGGACGAGAAATACGCGGGGCGAAACATCTCGTTCCAGCTTCCGTCCTTAAAAGTGAACAGCGTTACCTTTCCGGTGTTGGAAAAGATTTCCCGGGTGCGGAAAAGCGGCCTCACCTTTGCGGTGGAAACCCCGGAAGAAGCCTGGCAGATGGCCCTTAACAAAGAGGTGTACGCGGCGCATTTGGTGGAGCTCATCATGGAGGCAAAACGTAAGGGCTGGAGCGGGGCGAAGTTTTATTTTATGATCGGCCTGCCGGTAGCAAAATTGCCGGAGGGCAAAACCGAGGAAGAAAGCATTGTGGACTTCATGCGCTCCATTCAGGGGAAAACCCGGATTCAGTGCTCCGTGACCGTGGGGCTTTTTGTGCCCAAGCCACACACGCCCTACGAGCGCTGCGCCCAGCTTTTGCCCGATGAGGCGGCAGCGAAGTTCAATTACATCCGGGACCGGCTTCCCCGAGGGCGGTTCAAAGTCAGCGCTTCCGGCGGCTTTACCGCATTGCTGGAAGGCCTTGTTTCGCGGGGCGGACGGGAAGCGGGAAGGCTTTTTCTGGAAGCCTTCCACCGGGGCTGCCGCCTGGACGCCTGGGATGACCGTATGCGGGAGCATTTGCCAATATGGCAGTCAATACTGGAGGAAACAGCCTGGGACTGGCGCCCGGTGCTTGCGGAAAAGACAGCCGATGAGCCGCTTCCTTGGGATACGGTGTCTTTGGGAGTATCAAAAGCCTTTTTGCAACGGGAATGGGAGTGTTCGCTGCAAGGCAGACTCACTCCGCGCTGTTCGCCGGATTGCGCCGCGCCTTGCGGGGTATGCAGCAAAACCGTTAAAGTCTCTGATATAGAACAAAATTATATACAATCGAATATTCAGCCTCATGATATAAACAAAAATATACCAGAAAAACAATCCGATGATGTATATAAAATCATACCAAAAATGAATATTCCCGTATTGTGGCGGTGCGTTTTCAGCTTTTCAAAGAAAAACGGCGGCGAATTTATCCCGCATCTGGCAATGCGTGAGTTGTTTCAGAAAGCCTTTAACCGAAGCGGTATTCCGGTGCTGTATACCGCCGGATTTAACCCCATTCCACGGCTGGAATTTACCGGAAATCTGCCCATCGGGATTGTGTCCGGGGACGAAATTGGCTCCTGTGTCATTGATATCAATTATGCGGAAGAACGGTTTGTAACACAAATGAATGAATCTTTGCCAAAGGGGCTGCAAATTAATAAGGTATTCATTTTTCCCGTGTCTAACAAACGGAAACGAGAGTCCCTGGCGTCATCGCTCTGGGGAAGTGAATACGAGGCAAGATTCTACGAAAGCCCAAATGAGGATGTAACCGCGAAGTTAAAAGAAATTACACATAGTTTTGAACAATTAGACGAACAGACATACCGCGTGGTTATGGCATTTCAATCGGAAAAGCCGTTCCGGGATTTACTTACCGTTTTATGTAATAAGCCATATTATTTGTCGGCGGGTTTGTTAAAAAAGAAAACCCTGGCGATACTGCCAGATGGGTGTATGGGAACATATTTTGATTTATACCGGATTATCGCTGAAATCAACCAAGACTTAATGTAACATTTACTTAATTTAACATTTTTTTTCTATTGGTCATAAAACCATATGTTTGTAGACAGAATATACATTATGGGAAGTAATATATACTAAAATAAAAATTATTAAAGAAATCACCCTACACCATTTGACAAAGTATATGTTTTATTGTATCCTAAGCAAAGAACATTCCTAATTTTTAAAAAGGAGACCGATTATGGATTTGTTATGGTTTATCGGATTTCCGGCTGCGGGAATTGTTCTTGGATGGACTATTCGCTGGCTATATGCCAGATTTCAACTGTCTGCTTCAGAACAAAAAGCGGAACGTATAAAACAGGACGCGGTAAAAGAAGCTGAGGCACAGAAAAAAGGGATTTTGCTTGAGGCAAAAGATCAACTCATTCGGGAACGGAACCAGCAAGAACGGGAAAACAGAGAACGCCGCAGTGAATTACAGCGGCAAGAACGCAGACTTTTATTTAAAGAAGAAACCTTGGATAAGCGGGTTGCGGAACTTGCCGCGCGCGAACAGGATGCGGAAAAGCGCGAGGCAGCCCTTGTTAATGAGGAAGAGCGCTACCGTAAGGAACTGGAGCGTATTTCCGGGTTGACCGCTGAAGAAGCCAAAGCCCTGATTATTCAGAACTTGGAAAACGATGCCCGCCGGGATGCCGCCGGACTGCTCAAAAAACTGGAGCAGGAAGCCCAGTTGACCGCGGAAAAAAAGGCGCGGGATATTCTGGTGACCTCCATTCAGCGGATTGCTGCTGAAACAACCGGCGACATTACGGTAACCAGTGTTTCTCTTCCCAGCGATGAGATGAAAGGCAGGATTATCGGTCGCGAGGGCCGCAATATCCGCACCCTGGAAACCCTCACGGGGGTTGATATTATTATCGACGATACCCCGGAAGCGGTGGTTATTTCCTGCTTTGACCCGGTACGGAAGGAAATCGCCAAACTCGCCCTTGAGCGGCTGATTACCGACGGGCGCATCCATCCGGCGCGCATTGAAGAAGTGGTACAAAAAGTTACCCGCGAGGTTCAGCAGCGCGTTTACGACGAAGGCGAAAAAGCCCTGTTTGATTTGGGTATACACAACATGCCCCCTGACGGTATCCGCGCCCTCGGTCGGTTGTATTACCGAACCAGTTATGGGCAGAACGTGCTCAATCATTCCCGTGAAGTGGCGATTATCGCCGGAACGCTGGCCGCTGAAATCGGGGCGAACCGGGAGCTTGCCAAACGCGCTGCCCTGCTCCACGATATCGGCAAGGGCGCTGAAACCGATTCCGACCAGAATCACGCCGAAGTCGGTATGGAAATGGCCCGGAAAATCGGCGAGTCCCCGGCAGTTATCAATGCTGTCGGCGCACACCACAATGACATTGAAGCCACTACCCTTGAAGCGGTCATCGTACAAATTGCGGATGCCATTTCTGCGGCGCGTCCGGGCGCACGGCGCGATACCGTGGACAACTACGTCAAACGGATTGAAAACCTGGAAAAACTCGCCGAGTCGTTTCAGGGGGTTGATAAAGCTTACGCAATTCAAGCGGGGCGGGAACTCCGAGTGCTGGTCAACAACGAGAAAATCTCCGACCAGAATGTCAAGTTCCTTGCCCAAAAAATCGCCAAACAGATTGAAAGCGACCTGCGCTATCCAGGGAGAATAAAAATTACCATGATTCGGGAAACCCGGATTGTGGAATACGCGCGATAAAAGACGCGGGAAGGCTTTACCTTCCCGCGTCTTCTGCCGATATTAGAAATGTGATTTTTTCAAAAAAATTTTGGGCGCTTTTTCCGATTTGTATTATTTTTCTTTACCGTCTTCTTCCTTTGGGAGCTTATACGGTTATTTACAAAGAAGAATTTTACCGTCTCTATCACGTGCACTACCAGCAGCGCCCTGACGATGTAATAGAAAACATTTACTGGCTTGAAAAAGCGGTGAAAGCCGATTTCTGCAATCCCAAATTTGCCTTTGCCAAAATAGAAACCGAAACCGATTGGGAAAAATATCGTTCTTTGTTTATGATGCATCTCAGCTTGAAGCTGATTGAGCAGCATCTCAGGCTCGGAAAAACCTGGGATATACAGGCGGCCCATTTTTATGACGCCCCCTGGAAAGACGCCTATCTGCGTGATCTTGAGACCACTGATAAATGCTACCGTGCGGGTCTGTATTACTGGGAGGAAGCCAAAAAATGGGCGGAACAGGCTGCGGGCGGTAAATTCCGCTTTCTGGTTCTGACCGGTGTTCAAAACTGGGAAGACGAGCGGGAGCGGATTACAAACGGCAAACTTGATTACGGGAAAATTATTACCAGAGAGCTTTCGCGTATTGAAAATCTGAAACAAACATTTCAGAATATGGATGAAAATACCTACTGAAATTATTGACTAATTTTTTTCTTTTTGCTATACTCCTTTTGTTCCTGCCCGGATGGTGGAATTGGTAGACACGCTAGTTTCAGGTACTAGAGCTCGAAAGGGTGTGCAAGTTCAAGTCTTGTTCCGGGCACAATCCCTTCACAAAAATTATTCTAACCCAAACAGCGCCACTGCCCTCACCTCGCGGCAACCGGCGTGTTTTAATATTTTTGCGCATATTTCAAGCGTCGCGCCGGTGGTCCGCACATCGTCCAGAAGAATAACCCGTTTAGGAACCTTTTGCGCACCGCGCTTTGAAAGATAATAGGCGTTCCGGGCGTTTTCGAGACGCTGGGCGCTGTCGAGTTTTTTTTGCTGTACCGCAGAACGGCGTTTCAGGAGCCGCATAACCGGCAGACAATAATATCCCTCAAGCCATTTGCACAAATCCTCCACCTGGTCCCAGCCTTTTTCAAGAATTTTTCCCGGACGGGGCGGAACCGGCACAATGACCGGGTAATTCCCCGCCCCTTCAGGCAATGCTTCGGCAATACGCAATTCATTGGTGAGCGCCTGGGCCAGAATATCCGCAAAAAATCGTGAAAACAGCCGGACGCCTCTGGTTTTCCAGAGAAAAACCAATTCCTGCCGCCACATCTGGTATGAAAAAACCGGAAAACAAAAATCCAGGGAAGCTGTTTTTGCCGCCTCCCCTGCCCCGCCTGTTTCCGGTTTATCCGTTTGTTCCTTCCGGCATCCCATGCAGACGCCGATTTCAGAAATCAACGGTTTGCCGCAAACGCCGCAACGGCTGACGAAACTTACGTACTGTGTCATTTTTTTACGGCAGGATGCGCATAACGGTAGCACCCGGCATTTTTTGCCGCAGCAGACGCAGAATTCCGCACCCAAAAGGACGGTCAGCGCGGCATAGAGGAAAAAGCGGAGGGCATGGGCGGCACGGAGGAAAAACCGCCGGACCGCTAGAAATTTGTTTTTGTCCATGCTATTGTTATCGCAAAAAATGTGCTGTTTTGGACACTTTTGGGGTAGTTTTGGGAAAATTTTGATGCGAATTTTGGAAACTTCCGGTGTAATTCAGCGGGGACCGGTTGAATACTGTCGGTAGTGGCGCTCTTACGCCTTACTCAACTCCCGCCACTGATTTCGGGCAATCAGCGCCGCGCCATAGGCCCCCATCAGACCCGCCACATCCGGGCGGAACACAGTGAGTCCGGAAATCTGCTCAAAGGCCCGGAGTACCGCGTCGTTGTTAAATGTTCCCCCCTGCACCACCACCTTGCTGCCGATTTCCGAGGTGTTCCGCAGCTTGATAACCTTAAACAAGGCGTTCTTAATGACAGAGTAGGACAATCCCGCGGAAATATCCCCCACGGTTGCTCCTTCTTTCTGGGCCTGCTTGACCCGGCTGTTCATGAAGACCGTGCAGCGGCTGCCCAGGTCGACCGGACGCTCAGCCAGGAGGGCCTTCTGGCTGAAGGCGCGGATATCCAGCCCCAGGGAGCGGGCAAAGTTTTCCAGAAAACTGCCGCACCCCGCTGAGCACGCCTCGTTCAGTTGGATTGACGTGATGGCTCCGTTCTTCATGCGCAGGCATTTCATATCCTGCCCGCCGATGTCCAGCAGAAACTCCACTCCCGGCACCAGAAAGTCAGCGGCGGTGAAATGGGCAATGGTCTCCACTTCCCCGGCGTCCACGTTCAGCGCCGCCTGAAACAACGCCTCACCGTAACCCGTTGACACAGACCGGGCGATATACACCGACGAAGGCAGCAGTCGGTACAAATCTTTGAGGACCCGCACCGCCAAATCTACGGGATTCCCGGCGTTCACATCGTAAAAATGCCAGAGGATGCGCCCTTCCTCATCGATAAGGACCGCCTTGGTGGTGGTGCTGCCCGCATCCAGCCCCAGGAAAACCGGTCCGGAAGCCTCATCCAGGGAAGCCGAGGGAGCCTGCTGGGCCGCATGACGGCGGCGGAAATCCGCCAGTTCCGCTTCGTCCCGGAAAAGCGGTTCCAGCCGGGGAGCTTCAATCATCTCGGCGTTTTTCAGAGCCTTCAAACTCTCCCTGAAAGAACGCAGAGACACCTCGTTATTTCTCACTGCCGAATAGGCGCAGCCCATGGCTACAAAGAGCTGGGAATCCGGCGGAACGATGATGGCATCCCCTTCAAGATGCAGGGTTTGGATGAACCGGGAGCGGAGCTGGTCCAAAAAGTGCAAAGGCCCGCCCAAAAAAGCCACCCGACCCCGGATGGGCTTGCCGCAGGCAAGGCCGGAAATGGTTTGGCTGACCACGGCCTGGAAGATACTGGCCGCGATGTCTTCCCGGCGCGCCCCTTCGTTAATTAATGGCTGCACATCGGTTTTGGCGAAGACCCCGCAGCGGGCGGCAATAGAATAGATGGTGGAGGCCCCGCGGGCAAGGTCGTTCAGGCCGGAAGCGTCGGTTTCCAAGAGGGCGGCCATCTGGTCGATGAAGGCCCCGGTGCCGCCGGCGCAGGTGCCGTTCATGCGCTGTTCTATACTCCCACCCGCGGCTGCGCCGCCGCCCGGCGAGCTGCCGAAAAACGTGATTTTTGCGTCTTCTCCGCCCAGTTCAATGGCCACGTCGGTTTGGGGAATCAGCTTTTTGACCGCCGTGGTGGCGGCCACCACTTCCTGGATAAAGGAAATGCCCAGCCAGTGGGACACCGCCAAACCGCCGGAACCGGTAACCATGGCGCTTACCGGGCAGTCTCCGCCGTTGGGAACGGTTTGTTCCACCGTGTCCAGCGCCTTGGTCACCACGGAGATGATGGTGCTGCGGATATCCGCCCGGTGGCGCTCATAATCGCCGTACAAAACCGTATCGTTCTGGTCCATCACCACAATTTTTACCGTGGTGGAACCTACGTCAATTCCTACCCTCATCTTGTCAATCCGCCTTGCGTTTGGAAGCCACACGAACCACGCCGGTCCGTTTGACCGCAGGGGCGGACTTTGCGCTTTTCCCTGCCCCGCCTTCAGAACCGGCGGCTTTGGCAGTGTTCTTTTTAAGCTGCTTTTCGTAAGCCGCTTTCGATTTTGATTTCCGGTCTTTGTCGATGAACGACAGGGAATCGTCCAGACCTTTCAAAAATTCCCGCATATCCTCCGCAAAGACCACCACGGTACGGCGTTCAAATTCCCCATCGTCCCTGCCTTTGCTTTCCACAACCTGCAAAAATACGTCTCCGGTTCTGTTTTCTTTTACATTGAAAAAATATGCCCGGTTTTCCAGCACCACCTTGGTGGTAAAAAGTTCAGCCCGCGCTGCCATGTTTCATTCCTTATCCTAAATTTGCGTTAGTGTAGCACATTTATAAAGAATAGTGAATAGACAAATAGCGGGATAGAGATAGCAGGGAACCCCAGCGTCAGATTGTTTCCTTCTGGAAAAAATCCACAATCGACCGACCGTATTCCCGCCGGTCACATCGCGCAAGGGAACCGGTGTGTTCGGGCAGATTCAACTCTCGTGGATAGTGCATCAGAAAAAGGCCACCGGGCTTAAGCAGATTTTTGGCAGAGAGGGTTTCCGCAATTTGCTGGTGAAACTTATACGGGAACGGCGGGTCGCAAAAGATGAGGTCGTACTGGTTTTTGCACCGTTTCAGGAACAACTCCGCCGCGACAAAATGACAGGCAATCCGCTTGCCCAGGGCGCGCTCCGCCATGGCCGCGTTTTGCAGCACCGTGCCGATTTTGAGCCGGTCTTTCTCCACCAGCTCGATAGT
>JAITOJ010000063.1 GCA_031290005.1 Treponema sp.
CAGATTTTAACAGCTTTGATTACCGGACATTAAACACACAACTGCTGCTATTTCAGTCGGGATACCTCACGGTAAAAAAGGTTGAACAGGAAAAAGTCGGGGATGAACTCGTTTTTACGCTTGGCGTTCCGAATTATGAAGTTCGGCAGTCGCTGATGAATTATCTTACCGGCAGTTTCGCCGCGTATCCGGTTGGTAATACCGGTTCAATGCGGGAGCGTATGATGGAAGCGCTGCTCGATGGCGACGCGGCTGTATTTGAGACGAATCTCAAGGAATTGTTCGCCAACATTCCTTACCAGCTTCATATCAAACGCGAGGCGTATTATCATTCCCTGCTCTTGCTGTGGCTGAATATGCTGGGCTTTCATGTTGACGCCGAGGTGTCCACGAGCAGAGGCCGCATTGACGCGGTGTGGACGTGGAAGGAACGCGCGGTTATTGCCGAGGTGAAATACGCGAGCAAGGGCGCGCTTAAAACGCTTCTGGATACGGCCATGGAACAAATCAAGGAAAAAGGTTATTGCGAGCGTTACGCGGCTACACATCAACGGGTCGCGCAACTGGCGGTGGCGTTTTCCGGGAAACGTATCGCCTGCCGCATGAAAGAACTTTCGCCGTAGCAGAAAAATTGTTTGCCTGCCTCGCGGAGGCATAATGCCAAAATATTCAAAACGGGGCGAAAAAAACACATCGTCTGAAAGATAAGTATTCGACCTTTTTCGAATATTTTTAACTAAAAATCTTATACAAAAAACAAGTAATCTGACTCATGTTTTTACTGACCCTATTTATTTCCTCCATTTAAGTATTGAGCATCCCGTTTTTTGAACACATGAAAAAATTGAGCGCGCTGGAATTAACCCCCACGGCATGGGAAATCATTAATTATCTCATAGCGCATCACGAAGGAATGAAGACACCCTCTCTGCGGATATACGACTATATCCGGGCGTTCAGCGGGGAGTTTGACCTGTCCATACCCTTTACGTTTTATTTTGCCGAGGAGAACCGGCCAATCCTGTTTGTGCGTGACCTGAACAAGCCTCATGAGCGGAGCGGCAAAGAGATATTCATGGCGCAATGCGCACGGATGAAGAGCCGGATTCTGGAGATAACCGGAATATATGAAGACTTAAGCGGTGACAGTTATGTGCAGCGGGTCCACCGGGGGCTGGAGGGGAGGCCGGAATTGCCGGAAGGGTATGAGCGCTCCTGGCGGCGGTACGCGGATTTTTATCAGGACATCATGACGGGCTTAAGCTTTGTGTGCCTGGGGGACTTTGTGCCGCAGGTGAAACTGTACAACTTGTGGGCGAACAGGCGGGAAGCGGTACACAAGGTCAGTATACCGGCATAAATCCCGTAAAGTGGTATGGGTCATAAAAGGCCGTCTTTGTCTTTCGAGACAGGGGCGGCCTTTTTTATGCCTTTACAGCTCCCGCAGTAAAAGCCGGGCCTTCTGAAAGGATGGGTCAATAGCGAGGCATTCTTCCATGGTGCGCGCCGCCTGCCGGATATCCCGGTTGTCCCTTTGGGCCTTTCCCAGGCGGTACAGAATCTCTATCCGGGGAATAGCGGCCATGCCCGCCGGCTGCCGTGCGACGGCTACCGCTTCCAGCGCCTGCCGGTACAATTCAATCCCTTCTTTGAGACGCCCGGTTCCCTGATAGAGTTCCGCAAGATTTACCAGCACGGGAATCGGCGGCCGGTAAAAACGTTCATGTACCGCGGCGGGATGTAACGTGTCAACACCTTCAATAAGATGGCGGTAAAACGATATTGCCTGGGCGGTTTTCCCTTTTTGCGCCGCCAGCAAGGCGAAGGTCTCGATTTCCCAGGGGGCAAGGCGTAAAAGCAGGGCGGTCGGGTCTGTTTCATGGTAACGGAATCGGATATACCGCTCAAAAAATTCCGCTCCCAAGGCGTCCTGACCGGAAGCAAACAGGAAACTGACCGCGCACCGGGCCAGTTCTGGGGGATAGGAATTGTCCGGCAGTAAGTTTTGTTCAAGAAAATCCCACAGACGGGCGAATTTGGTATCCTGATAATTCAGAAGATGGTCAAACTTTAAATATTCCACCAGCGCGTCCAGGGATGTATTCCGTTCCGCCGCACGCTCAAGCGCATGAAAGGCGGTTTCCACCGGTATCCGGGGAATAGTGTCCTCTGCGGCCATGCTGTCGGTTTTCAGTCCCGAGGCGCGGACATACTTTTCAAGCCCTGTTTCGGGGCGGGGCGGGGCGGCTTCCAGAGCATAACGGCCATATGCCGCAAGTCCCGGCGCATAGTCCGGCCATTGCCGCGCCAGGGAAGTGAGCAGGACGTAGCGGGTATTTGTGTCCCCCCGTATTTCCGCGTTTCTGGCGCTGTTGTAGAGCGTTACCGGCGGCACATCCGATGCAGCATACCCATGGAGGATTTCTTCTCTGATGGTTTGGGCGGCTTCGTCATCCCCCATGCCGCCCAGGGCGTCGGCCCGCAGGAGCATGGTTTCCAGCCTGATAGCCGGGCTTGCGTCTGGGGGAACAGCGTTGAGATAGGTCAGCGCTTCCGGGATTTTCCCCGCGTCCAGCAGGACCGACGCCCAAAAAAGCAGGGATTTCTCCGGTAATGTCTGACTCAGCCCCGGGTGGATGTCCGCCGCTTGTTCGATATTCTCATCGGCGGCGAACAAAATCGCCGCGTCCTCAAGATACGCTTTGTTTTTGGACCCCCGGTAGGAACGGTAAAATAAATCCGGAAGGATGTTTTTGAACGCTCCGGCGGAGTCAGCATTGTTTTCGTTGAGTATTTTCCGAAACCGCAGCTCCGCAATCAGGGAAGAAAAGGCTGTGCCTGCCAGCCGCGCCGCCTGCTCCTCAGCTTCAGGAAACCGTTGCTGTTCGATTAACAGCCACACATAGGATGCGTTGAGTTCCGGGCTGTCCGGCTGCTGCTTGAGCCAGGCGGCAAGCCATTTTTCCGCCACGCCGGTTTCCCCCAGTTCCCGGTACCGCCGGTACAGACCGAGCCGCTGGGGGACGCCCAGAGCTCTTTTCGCAAGCCCGTTGATAATCCGCAGCCCTGCCCTGGGGCTTCCCGATGTAATCAGCACATCCGCCTCGGCGATTTTCGCGTTGAACGCTCCATCGTTCACGGTCGCCTTGCAGCCCAGGAAGAGAAAACCCCAGAACATGAACAGAATTATGCGGCGCACACGTCTTTCCTGATGGCGTCCAGAATGGCATTGATGAACTTGTAGGACTCGTCGCCGCTGTATATTTTGGCGATACTCACCGCTTCGTCAATCACAATGGTGGGGTGAAGGTCTTTCTGATACAAAAGGGGAAACACGCTGATCCGGAGAATCGCCAGGTCAACCTTGTTGAGGCGGCTGAAATCCCAGTTTTTTTGTAGGTGCGTTTTGATTACATCATCGATTTCAACCATATGCTCAATGGTTCCGGCGACAAGCAGACGGGCAAAGGTAAGACCGGTTTCACCTGTTTTTTCCAGTGACTCCGGCTCAGCCCAGGAAAAGGAATACAGCAATTCCGCTTCGGCGCCGGCTTCCCGCGCATAGAGAGCCTGGAAGGCTAGAATCCGTCCTTTCCGCCGGGACATACCAGCTTACCAGTTGAGCAGCGCATCCAGGGCGGCTCCGGTTTTAAGCATTTGATAATTTTCCGGAATCCGCAGTTTGGTAGTGATGTCCTTGATCGCTTCGGTCATAAACTGCGCCTGTTTTTGCTGACTGAGCTGCTCCCGTACATACTCATACACCGTGGTGGTCGAATCAGGCTGAATCACATCGCTCAAAGTGAGCATCCGGGCAGGGTATTTTTCCCTGACAACGTAAAACTGGAAATCCGCCTCGGTTTCCAGAATATCGGCCACATAACTGGCAGCGCGGCCAAACAATTCACTCAACTGGTCGGCTGTAATATGAAGCTGCTGCGCCGCCTGGGGGGTACGGCTCACAAAAATGTCCCCGGCCCGCAAATCTGTACTGTTGGCATAGCGTTTTTTGATATCTTCCAGATTGGGCTTTTGATTTTTGATTTCTCCGTACAGGTCGGTAATCTTTTTCCGCGCCGCCTGGGTATCGGTTCCTTTCTGGATAATCACCAGAAGCAGCTTGAGCATTTCGCTTTGGGCAAACTGGGTTTGGTTTAATGCGAAAAAATCCCGGATTTCTTTGTCAGTTGCGGCAACCTGCTGTAATTCTCCCTGTTTTTGCGAAACCAGATATTGCTGGGCAATCAACTGATTTTTCAGGTAATTTTTGAATTCCGCCACATTAGCAAAGCCAGTTTCTTCTTTAATATACTCATCCAGGGATTTGCCGGTGTTTTGTTTTATAAACGAAGCGAATTCCTGCTCCGTTATCAGTCGGCCTACCTGCTGGGAAATATTCTGAATAAAATATTGATTGACTTGGTCACCGGTCACGGTGATACCCGCTTTTTGGGCCGCCTGTACTACCAGCTTTTCGTCAATCATGGCGTCCAGAACTTCCTTCTTCTGGTCAATCGTAAAAGGCGCGGGCACATTTATCTGCTTTTGATACATCTCGACCCGCGTTTTCAACTGCCGCAGGGTAATTGATTCGGCGGCCTTTTGAATTTTGACCGTAGCCAGGGGCTGCAAATCGGCCTGTGACCACACAGCGGACACAAAACCTGCGCACAACAAAAAAATACATCCAAAACGTTTCATTTTCTTCTCACTCCATAGTATATAACAATTTTTCTCGTTATTTGTTACACTTCACGAAATTACCGCCCGAATCCGCCGCACTCCCGCGGAGGAGGACTGTTCTTTCTGAATCTTGAACGTACCGATAACCCCGGTATGCTCCACATGAGGCCCGCCGCACACTTCCCGGGAAAAGTCCCCGATGGTATAAACCTTCACTTTGGACTCGTATTTCTCGCCGAACAGGGCGGTGGCGCCGCT
>JAITOJ010000030.1 GCA_031290005.1 Treponema sp.
AAAAATTTCCAACGGTTCCCTTTGGCACGGATATTCTGATTGCGGACGCCAAAAACAAAGATTTTGTCATCGCCGCTGAGATTTGCGAAGACCTCTGGGTTCCGTCCCCGCCGTCATCACGGCACGCCTTGGCCGGGGCGACCGTGGTGGTCAATCTTTCGGCCAGCAACGAGATTATCGGCAAGGCGGATTACCGCCGGACGCTTGCGGCGTCCCAGTCGGGGCGGCTTGCCTGCGCGTACCTCTACGCCGACGCGGGGCAGGGGGAATCCACCACGGACATGGTGTTTGCCGGGCACAATCTTATCGCGGAAAACGGCGCCATTCTGGCGGAATCCGAGTTATTTGCCGGAGGCCTGATTTTTGCCGACATCGACCTGGAGCGCCTGACGCAGGAACGCCGCCGGATGACCACATTCGCTTTATGTGCGGAACGCACTACATGCGCTGAACGCGCGGTCCCGGCCTACCGCCATATCGGGGTGGATTTGAATCCGAAAGCGCCGGCTTTGCGGCGGTATGTTGACCCCCATCCCTTTGTTCCGGCGGACAAAACCGCCCGGTCACGGCGCTGCCGGGAAGTCATCGAATTGCAGGCCCAGGGGCTGGCCAAGCGGCTTGCCCACACCCAGGCGAAAACAGCGGTCATCGGGCTTTCCGGCGGCCTGGATTCCACCCTGGCCCTTCTGGTGGCCTGCCGGGCTTTCCGAATCCGCGGGCGCGCTCATTCGGACATCCACGCCGTCACCATGCCCTGTTTTGGCACCACCCGGCGGACGCGTGACAACGCGGCGGCCCTGGCCCGCGCTTTGGGGGTGACCTTCCGGGAAATCAACATCGAGCAGGCGGTGCGCGGTCATTTCGCGGATATCGGCCAGGACGAGGCGGTTCATGACACCGCCTACGAAAACTCCCAGGCCCGGGAGCGGACGCAGGTCCTCATGGACCTGGCGAACAAAACCGGCGGCCTGGTCATCGGCACCGGAGACCTGTCGGAGCTTGCCCTGGGCTGGGCCACTTATAACGGAGACCACATGTCCATGTACGGGGTGAACTCGTCGATTCCCAAAACCCTGGTGCGTTATCTGGTGGAATGGTTTGCGGACAACACGGACGTTTCCCCGGTGCTGCGGGACATTCTGGATACCCCGGTAAGCCCGGAACTGCTGCCCCCGGAAGAAGGGCGGATTTCGCAAAAAACGGAAGAATTGGTGGGCCCCTACGAACTGCACGACTTTTTTCTCTATTATGTGCTGCGCTGGGGATTTTCTCCGGCAAAGATATTTTTTCTTGCCCAAAACGCCTTCGGCGCGGCGTATCCGGCGGAAACCATCCTCCAGTGGCTCAAGGTGTTTTACCGCCGGTTTTTTAGCCAGCAGTTCAAGCGTTCCTGTATGCCCGACGGCGCAAAGGTGGGGACGGTCAATCTGTCCCCGAGGGGCGACTGGCGGATGCCCAGCGACGCGTCCGCCGCCGCGTGGGAACGGGAATTGGAACAGCTTTCTCCGTTAGTATCCGAACCAGAAGCGCACGCCCGCCGCGCCTTCAAACCCGAAGGGCACAAAGCTGATGGCGGGCACAAATTGCGCGCCTATTCTGGGGACAAACTGGGCGTACAGCTCGATCCGCCGGTTCAGGAAAAACGAATTTAACCCGATGGGAATACGGCCCGCAAGCTGAACTCCCAGCTCATCTCCAAAATCGAACAAGCCGCCGATCCCCAGACCCACAAACCAGTACAGGGGGCCGGTAATCTGCCAATTGTCCAGCCAGTAGTCCAGGCTCACCCCCAGGGCAAGATGGTCTGAGCCGGCATAGTAATTCCCCGCAAAGGTAAGCAGGCTGTCCGGCTTAATGGTGATGGCGAAATTGCCGGGAATGGTGCTGTCGTACCCGCCCTGCACGCCGATGCCAATCGAAAACGCCCCCGCCGCCCCAAAGACCAGGAGCAGCGCCGTCAAAACGCACAATTTTTTGTTCATACAGAACCTCCATCAATAGTGAGTGTATCCTAGCAGGGCTTCATCTTTATTGCAAGGCGCACTCTATTCATCTATCCCGCTATTCGTCTATACATCTATCCTTCCAGACCGGTACTTTTACCGCAGATGTACGCACATATGCCGCAGATGTACGCACATATGCCGTAGATGTACGCACATCCGCCATAGATGTACGCACATCCGCCATAGATGTACGCACATATGCCGTAGATGTACGCACATATGCCGTAGATGTACGCACATCCGTCATAGATGTACGCACATATGCCGTAGATGTGCGCACTTATGCCACAGATGTACGCGCTTTAGAGGAATAGAGAGATAGAGAAAAGAGAAAATCTGTGCTATGATACGGCTATGGATGCCAAAACCCTCGCCCTGCTTGACTACTGCCGCATTCGGGATACTGTCGCCGGTTTCTGCGCCTCAGAGGAAGGCCGGGACGCCCTCAGGGAACGGGAACCGTTCACGGACGCGGCGATTATCGACGCCCTGAAAGACGAGGCGCGGGAGTGGACGGTCTGGCTGAAAAGCGGCGCCCCGGCGGCGCTGGCCGGATGGCCGCCGGTGAGCGGAATCTTCCGGGGCCTCCAGACCGAGGGCGCTTCCGTCACCCCGGAGGACGCGTATAGTCTGCTCCTGTTCTGCCGGAGCGCGGAGGCGTTCAAAGCGGCCGCGGGGAGCGCAGGGCGTAATCTGCCCCTGCCGGCCCTGGCCGCCCTGGCGGAAACGCTCCCTTCGTTACAGGAACCGATGACTCTTATCGGAGCGGTCATCGATAATCAGGGACAGCTCCGCAATCTGCCGGAACTGCGGGCAATCCGGGCGGAAATCAAGCGCCTCGGCGCGGACATCGAATCTTCTCTTAAACGGTATGTCACGGAACTGCGGGATATGCTCCAGTCTCCGGTTCCGGCCCTGCGCTCGGGCCGGCAGACTCTGGCGGTGAAGGCCCCGCACAAGAACAAAGTCCGGGGCATCCTCCACGAAGTGTCCCAGACCGCCCAAACCGTGTACATTGAGCCGGAAGAAATCGTGCGCAAAAACAACGGGCTTGCGGAGGCAGAATTCCATCTGGAACGGGAAATCCGGCGGATTATGCGGCGCCTGGCGGAAAACCTCGCCGGGTTTTGCCCGGACTTTCAGACTGCCTGGCGCGTCCTGACGCGGCTTGACGGCTCGCTGGCAGCGGCGCGGTGGGGCGTCAATGAGCGGGGGACGTTTGCGGAAGACGGCGGGGAGGCCCTCCGGCTGGTACAGGCCCGGCATCCGCTGCTTGGCGGTAAGGCGGTTCCCATCGATCTGGCCTTTGAGGGGCGTCGTCGTATCCTGATTATCACCGGGCCGAATGCGGGAGGGAAGACGGCGGCGCTCAAAACCGCCGCGCTGTTCGCCCTGCTCAACCAGAGCGGGTTTCCCGTCCCCGCGGGGAGCGGCACGACCCTGCCGGTGTTTTCCGGGGTGTACGCGGACATCGGCGACGCCCAGTCCCTTGACGAGTCTTTGTCGACTTTTTCCGCCCGCATGAAAAATATCGCTTCCATTCTGGCCCGCGCCGACGGGCGGACTCTGGCGCTGCTGGACGAATTGGGAAGCGGGACAGACCCGGAAGAGGGCGGGGCCTTGGCGTTTGCCATTCTGGACGCCCTGATTGAGAAAAAGGCCTTTGTGCTGGCGACCACCCATCACGGGGCGCTCAAGAATTACGCCTATTCCCATCCCGAATGCGCCAACGCTTCCGTGGAATTCGACCCGGCTACGCTGTCGCCCACGTACCGGGTGGTAACCGGTGTGCCGGGGGAAAGCCGGGCTATCGAGATTGCCCGGAAAAGCGACCTGGAGCCGTCGGTGATAGACAAGGCGGAGTCCTATCTTGCGGGAGGGCAGACGGATATTTCGGCCCTTATCCGGGGGCTGACTGAGCGGTACGCCGAGGCTGACCAAATGACCGCGCTTCTGCGGAAGCGGGAGTCGCACTGTGCTCAACAGGAACGCGCCCTGGAAGAAAAGACCGCGCTTCTCAAAGAACAGGAATCCGCCCTGGGGAAGACCGAAACCCGCGAGGCCCGCCGTTTTTTGGATGAGGCCCGGAAGTCTCTGGAAAACCTGGTGCGGGAACTGCGGGAAGGGGAAATCACCCGCGAAAAGACCCGGGCGGTCAAGGGATTTATCGCGGCCTTGGAACAGGCGGCGGAAGACGCGCCCGTGCAAGACGCCGGATCTCCGGCGGAACAGGCGGCAAGACAGACGGGTGCGCTGTGCTCAGGCGCGGAGGCGCTGCTCAAACCAAAGAATACCCCGGTAACCCTACTCCGCCGGGGGGACGAAAAGGGCATTGGGCCGGGCGAACAAAGCTGGGTTGTGCAGGCCGGAAGCCTCCGGCTCACGGTAAAGGAGAAGGACTTGTCGCCTGTGGGGAAAAAGAGGGAAAGCCGCGCTGTTCCGCCCCTTGTCACGATTGATTTTGCGGAAAGCGGGGCAGGGCAGGGGGGCGAGCCTGCCTTTGAGCTGCGGCTGTTGGGAATGCGTCAGGAGGAAGCCGTCAAAGCCCTGGAGCGCCAGCTTGACCTGGCGGTGATTAAGGGGCTGCGCCAGTTTTCCATTATCCACGGCAAGGGAAACGGGGTTTTGCAGCAGGCGGTGCGGGAGTGTCTCGCCAAATATCCCGGCGTGGGGGAGTTTCACTTTGCCCGGAGCGAGGACGGGGGCGCCGGCAAGACCTGGGTGACTATCGGGGAAGGCATCCCTTCAGGAATTCAGGTATAATTGCCTTTCCCGGTCAATTTCAGTATACTGGCGTTCATGCTGACTAATTTTCATACCCACACGTTCCGGTGCGGCCACGCCCAGGGAACACCAGCGGACTATGTAGCCCAGGCAATCCGGGACAACGCAGACTGCCTGGGCTTTTCCGACCACTGCCCCTTTCCTCATGATGAGATAGACACCTGGAGCGAAATCCGCATGAGCCCCGAAGAAATGCCCTCGTACCTGGAGGACGTCCGGCGGGCGGCAAAGACCGCGCCTTTCCCGGTGTACGCCGGGTTCGAGTGCGAATGGTCCTCCCGGTACGCGTCCTGGTACACCGACGTCCTGCTGGGGGAACAGGGCGCGGAGTACCTGATTCTGGGCGCCCACTGGCTTTCCCGGGGCAGGAAGAATGTGTACGCCCCCCGGCTTGCGGACGCGGACAGTATCCGCGATTATTTCAGTCAGACCCTGGAAGGCATCGGGTCCGGGCTGTTCCGTATTCTGGCCCACCCGGAACTCATTATGGCGGACGGCCTGGGGTGGAACAGGGAACTGGCGGCGGGTTTCGCGGATATAATTGACGCCGCCATGGCCCAGAATATGCCCCTGGAAATAAACGGCTACGGCCTCATTAAACCCCCAGTCCAGACCGCCCAGGGGATGCGCCTCCAGTACCCGGTGGATGAATTCTGGCGTCTGGCCGCGCAAAAAGGCGCGAAAGTCATCTGCAATTCCGACGCCCACACCCCGGACTATGTGATGCGCGGGGCGGTGAACGCCCGGAACTATGCCGCGAAGTTCAGCCTGGATGTGGTGGAAACAATCTTTTAACCCGGTTCTTGACCGCGCCGGCCCTGTTCCGCTACACTTGCCCCCAAGGAGAATCGCCATGTACAAGATACAAACTCTGAACAAAATATCCACCGAAGGGCTGTCCGCCTTTCCCCGGGACAGCTACGAAATCGCCTCGGACCTGCCGAACCCGGACGCGATACTGGTGCGTTCCGCAGACATGCGCCAGATGAGCTTTCCCCTGACCGTAAAGGCCGTGGCCCGCGCCGGGGCGGGGGTGAACAATATCCCCGTTCCCGCCCTGACGGAGCGGGGCGTGGTGGTGTTCAATACCCCCGGCGCAAACGCCAACGCGGTGAAAGAACTGGCTATTCTGTCCCTCCTGGCGGTGAGCCGGAACATCATCTCCGCGGCGGAGTGGGTAAAGGGCCTTTCCGGTGACGACATCGAGGCCCAGGCGGAAAAAGGCAAAGCCTCGTTTGCGGGGCCCGAACTGGCGGGGAAGACTCTGGGGGTTATCGGGCTGGGGGCCATCGGGGTGCTGATTGCCAACAGCGCGGTGGATTTGGGGATGCGCGTCACCGGCTACGACCCTTTCATTTCCGTGGAGGGGGCCTGGGCGCTCAACCGGGACGTGGCGCGGGCGGAAAGCCTGGAGGCCCTGCTGGCCAAGTCTGACTATGTCACGATTCACGTGCCCCAAACCCCGGAAACCAAGGGTCTTATCAATACAGATACAATCCGGGCGATGAAGGCCGGGGCGCGGCTCATCAATCTGGCCCGGGGCGGCCTGGTGGCGAATGCCGATGTGCTGGCCGCCCTGGATTCGGGCAAAATCGCCGGTTTTGTGAGCGACTTTGCCTCCGCTGATTTGCTTGCCCACCCCAGGGTCATTTGCCTTCCCCACCTGGGGGCTTCCACCCCGGAGGCGGAGGACAACTGCGCCCGCATGGCCGCCAAACAAATCAGGGATTTCCTGGAGACCGGGGAGATTGTCAATTCGGTGAACTTCCCCCGGACAAAGATCGACGGGCCGGTTCCCGCGGCAGGATCCCGAATTTGCGCAGCCAACCGCAACGTGCCCAACATGGTGGGGCAGATTACTACCATTCTGGCCGGGGCCAGGCTCAACATCGCGGCCATGGTGAACCAGAACCGGGCGGATTTGGCGTATAACATCATCGACGTGGAAAGCCCCCTGCAGCCGGAAACCATTGAACGCCTTTGCGGCATCGACGGGATTTTGAGCGTCCGGGTGGTGGAAAAAAGGTAGGGAGCGCTGACCCTTTCAGTATGGCCTTACTTTTCATTAAAGGTATAGATGCCATCCCAGCGTTCAAAAAGTTCCGGGTTCGCGAAAATAGCCTTCATCCGCCGGCTGTAGACTTCGGCCGTGAAATCTCCGCTTTGGCTCAGACTATCAGCCAGACGGATGGCATCCTCCCAGGAATTGCCGGAAAAATACATTTCCTGCAATTCCTGAAACTGGGATATGGATTCGATTTTGAAGGCCCGGATGTCCGGGGCATCGCAGCTGAATTCCTCATAGATGTCGAAGGGGTGATTTTTTCCCTTTACACGGATCCGGTCAATGTGACGCAAATAGAAAGATTCCGGAGTTATCCCGCGGTAAAGCGCGTCATTTATCAAAATGGGAATATGGTATTCTTTGGTCAGGCTTTCGAGCCGGGAAGCAAGATTGACCGTATCGCCGATAGGGGTATAGTCCAGCCGGCGGGAATGCCCCATTACCCCCAAGGTAACCGGGCCGGAGGCGAGTCCGATCCCCGCTTCCACACGCATACCGGCCGGAGCGTCTTTGAAAAACAACGCCGGATTTTTGTTAAATGTCTGGAGCTGCAAACGGGTTTTTACGGCTGTTTCAAGAGCTATTTGAGGATCGGTAAAAATGTTCATGGTAGCGTCGCCCATGAATTTATCGGTGTAGGCTATATACCCCCGGTCCTCAGCGGCAAACAGGGGCTGCGCAAGCGCCTCGTTCAGACCAATGAGAAAGCCAGTCACCGACTGGGAAGGCATCCCTTCAGACAGGCTGGCGAATCCCCGGATATCCGTCATCATAACCGTGGTATCCGTGTTGACCGAGGGCAAATCACCGGGGTCATGGTCGCGCACCATAATCCAGTCAACCAGTTTGGCATTCATACATTTTCTTGACCGCGCGACAATCCGTTCCTGCTGGTTGTATAACAAACTGAGCCGCTGCGCCAGAATCAGGGTGATGCTCATGGTAAATACCGTAAATCCATAATTGATGGTGTTCCTGCCATAGTACATGAAATAGAAATCCACCACATCAATTATGCCGGTTATCAGACAGGCCAGGATTCCGATGGTCAGATTGCCGAAAGGTGTCTTCAATAAGGTCTTAACCAGCAACACCCGGCGGGAATACTTTTTCTCCGCGTACTGTTTTTTCAGGTTTTTCAGGGATACGGTAAAAAGATACCCGATGTCGCAGACGCAGATGATGGGTATCAAGACCAGGAGAGAAATCTGCCAGATTAACAGGGTGTCTTCGCCGTAATCCAGGGAAAAAAAGAGCTGGGATATTGCCATGAGTATGATTATGCCGCTGTATATTTTGGTTATCAGGAAGATTCTCTTTATGGAAAAATATTCTACAAAGAGGGCGCTCAAAGGCAGAAAGGAGAAAAGGCAGAAAAATTCAAGGCGGTACACAATTCCCGTATCGGGAATAAGCGAATATACCACCGTGGTTCGGGCAAAAAAGTAAAGCCCCAGTATAATGGAAAGGAGGCCGTAATATAAGGTGTGCTGGTCCTTACGCCGAAGTACAAACATAAATAAATGATAAATCCCCATAAAAATATAAATGGCAATCATCGCCACGGTTAAGGAATCAGTATTCTCCTCGGCGATCAGGGCGTAATCATCAATATAATCCAGAGAGGAATAAAAGAAGCCGGTGGAATCATAGTTTGGGTCTCCCACGACCCGGAACGCAAGCAGGTTGGCCTCCGGAACAAACAGCGTTTTGTCTACCGGGAAATAGAGTTTGCGAATCCCCCGGTGGCTTTTGATATGTCCTTCCGCGTCCAGGTGCATTTCCCGCCGTATAAGCTGGCCGTTGAGATAAATTTCCCAATTGTCCCCCAGTCCGGCAAAGAAAAATCCGGGGATTAACGTACTGTCTTTCAGGAACCTGATTTTTTCCAAAGACATGCTGAATGGAATAACATAGGTAAACTCCATTTCCGGCGTGCCGAAAGGGGAGAGAAACCTTCGCTTGGGAACACTGAAATCGAAATCAATGACCCGCGCGGGGTTTTTCCGGAGGGAGCCGTCAATCACTTGCCAGCTGCCGGAGGCTCTGTCGGGGCTCCGCGCTGTATCGGCAATGTCAAAGCCGGTTTTAGCGTATACCGGGCTTTCCCGCAGATTGGTATAAATGGGCGACTGCTTTGGCGCGGCTGCCAAACTGGAAAGGAAAATCAGAAAAATACACCCTGTGCAAGGTAATCGCTTCTTGTTCATTGTCACGGGTACTTCCTCCCCGCATATATTGCCGCAAAATAGGATTTCTTTCAATCCCCTTTTGCGTCTTGAGGCAACAGCAATTCGCAATTCGGAGTCAGGACAACAAGGAATGATCTCAATTTTGCACGGAAAACCGCAGACTTGCCGGGCGCAGCTTTTCCGAATAAGCCGTGAGTTCCAGCGGCCCGCCGGACGCCCCGGCTTTGATAACAACCAAAGCCTTTCCGCCGGAAGTAAGGGTTTTCGGAAGGCTGTAACCCAGGGCGGTGTTCAAGTCCGGGGAACAGGCCCCCACAATTTCCCCGTCACCGGTTAAGGCAAATTCCACCAGCAGCTCCTCGTTGGGGCAGAGGATGCCGTTTTCATCGGTCACCGTGACCTCCACGTGGGCAATATCGGGCTGCCCGGCCAAAAGAGTAGTCTTATCAGCTTGCAGCGCGATATTCCGGGGCGCTCCCGCGGTCTTGAGCGTGTGGAAGCAGACTTCTTTGCCATCCCGGTAACCGATTACGGTTATTTCCCCGCTGGCGTATTCAAACGGCCATTCGATGATGCGGTTTTCAAAATCAACGGGCCTTCGGCGGCCCATCAGCTTGCCGTTAATCCGCAGTTCCGCCTCAACGCAGTTGGTGAAAACAGCGGCGGTTACGGTTCTCCCCTGGAAGTGGTCAAAATTGAGGTGGGACGCGGTTTTGGGGAACGACCACCGCCCGCGGGTATACGCGGACTGTATGCTATCATCATGTATGGTAATGTAGACCATCGGTTCGTCAGACCAGATACTTTTACGGTAATACGCGTTGGGCTTCATAAAACCGCAGATGTCCAGAATCGAAGCGGCCCAGCCTTTTGACGGCCAAGAGCTTTCGCCCAGATAATCAATGCCCGCCCAGATGAATTGGCCGATGACATTGTTATTTTCAAGCACAAAACGCCAGGGATTTTTTGCGGTTACATCCTCAAAATTCGCGCCGGAACAACTATAGTATTCGTAACACTCGGCGCCCACAATCGGCTTGTCGATTGCCGCGGTATAATCGCCATAGAGCGGCTCATGGTAGTTCAGACCGAGCACATCCACGTCTTGAGCAAGTTTTTTGGTAAGGGCCACCAATTCCGGTATGGGCGCGTTGACCAGCGTGCGCGGATGAGCGTGAGGTTCCAGGGCGCAGGTTACCGGACGGCTGTCCCGTTCACGCACAAAATCAGCGAGCATTTTTTGGATTTTGAGCATATTTTCCGTGCCCTGTTCCTCCACCTCATTGCCGATACTCCACATAAAGACCGAGGGGTGATTCCGGTCGCGCAGGATACAATCTTCCAGGTCGCGCCGCCATTCGGCGTCGAAGTGCGCGCCGTAATAGCCGCTCTTCCATTTGTCAAAACATTCGTCAATAACGTAAAAACCAAGCTCGTCGCAGAGGTCAAGGAATTCTTCCGCCGGGGGATTGTGGCTCGTTCTGACGGCATTGCAGCCGATTCCTTTCAGGGTGAGGAGCCTCCGCCGCCAGGCGGCTTCGTACCAGGCGGAACCCGGAATTCCGCTGTCGTGATGCAGGCAGACCCCTTTCAGTTTTACTGGTCCGCCGTTTACTGTCATGCCTGTATGGGCGGTTATTTCAATAGTACGGATACCGAGGGGGACTTCAATCGCCTCGTTGTCTCCCGCAAGACTGACAAAAACGCGGTACAAATTCGGTTTTTCAGCGCTCCACAAGAGCGGCCTTTCCAGCGTCGCTGTTTGCGGTATGGTGATTTCCCCGTTTTCCGGAACACTGAAAGGCGCGCTTCCCTCGGCGACGGTTTTGTTGTCCGGGGCAAGAATTCGCAAGCGCGCCATGCCTTGTGCGGCTTTGCCGTGATTGGCCACCGTAACGTCCACGGTTACTTCCGCGGAGGCTGCCAACAGTTTTGTCCTGACGCGGACGCCCCAGGTCTTGATATGCGTTACCGGCACAATCCGCAGATACACATTCCGGTACAGGCCCGACCCGGAATACCACCGGTCAGGCGGCTCACCGGCGTTGTCAAGCCGGACGGCAATGCAGTTTTGCGCGCCCGATGTAACAAAGGGGGTAATATCCAGTGCAAAGCTGGCGTACCCGTAAGCTCGCCCTCCGGCTTTCTGGCCGTTGACGTAGACCGTACTGTTCCGGTACGCGCCGCCAAAATAAACAGACACTTTTTTACCGGCTATATCGGGCAGGTCAAATTCTTTGCGGTACCAGGCCACGCCTTCCCAGGCGAAGAATCCCTGCATGTTTTGGCCTGTCCAGCCATCCTCTGCTCCCCGGTTAAAGGGTCGGCTGATTATCCAGTCGTGAGGCAGGTCAACCCGTTTCCACGTCCGGTCAGGATACTCCTCACACCAAGCGTCTTTGGGGTCGCCCAACAGAAATTTCCAGTCCGCGTTAAAGAGCGCCGCGTTTCCGTCTTTCATGATAACTCCGCTTACTTTATTCCGGCCCGTTGTATTTTGTCCGGCGTTCGTCCAGAACTTCCTGAGCGCCCGAAACGAGCCAGTCTTTTATCCCCGCGTCCCAGGCTTTGTCAAAATTTTCCGGCCTGGCGCAGATGCTTTCGATATAGAACGCGGAGCTTTTACTGACCAGGGTCTCGGTCAGCGGCCCCGCCTTGTAGAGCGTCACGGTGACCACCGGCGCGGGTTCCGCGTTAAATGAAGATATACGGTACGCTTCGGCGATAACGTCCTCAGGCCAGGAGGGATAACTGGCCGCAAGGACCCGGGCGGTCAAGTCCGGGGTCTCCATGGCATAGCCGTTCACAAAGGGCGTATAGTCCACGTTGGCCGCGCTGTTCATTATCCAGAGGCCTGTCTCGGAGACGGCCCGGGGTATGCCGTTTACCATTTGATGATTAACGCCTTCAGTGCCGAACTGGAGAAACCGGAGGTTTTCCTCCCGGGCCAGCCAGTTGACGTACCGGAGCGCCGCTTCCAGCTTTTGGGACGTCTTGGGCACAAAGATGGTGAGGCCCCCGGCGACCGGAGCGCCCCGTTTATGGGTGACGCCGTCGGCGCTGGGGAAACTGTCGATGGGGACGAATAACGCGCCGGGCACATTTTTCTGCAAGTCCACCAGCAGGCTTACGTTGTCGCGGTAGGGCTGGTCCCAGTTGCCCGCGATTGAACCAACCACGCCGCTTTTTATCAGATTGGTCAGCAAGTCGTCGGCTTTGTAGAGCGGAAAGTCCGGGTCAATTAAACCCGCGTTGTACATTTTGTTCAAAAAGCGCATCCCTTCTTTGTAGCCCGGCGTCAGGGCGTAGCGCTCCACAATGGTAGTTGTCCACCGTTCCCTGAAACTGATTGAGGGGTCAATGAAAGACTCCAGGATTATCCCCGCTGCCCAGCGCACGTCGGTGCTCATGGTGAAAGGCACCACCCGATTTTTGCCCACCTTGCCGGGGTCTTTTTCCTTAAAAGCGGTCAGGGCGTCGTAGTATTCCTGGGGGGTTCCGGGCAGGCCCAGACCCAGCGTGTCCAGCCAGTCCTTGCGGATAAACAAGTTGTAGGAAGCGCTGTACATATAGCGGTTGGATATGCCGTAGAGCGCGTCGTTATCCTGATTCTGGCTCCGCCAGATAAAATCCCTGCCCGGTATCTGCGGGTCAGGCCCCAGAAACGCCTTGAGGTCTGTCAGAAGCGTGTCTACATAGGGGGCCAAATCATAGACTCCGCCCTGCAAACCAAAGGAATTGACCATGTCCCAGTTATAGGTGTAGCAGAGGTCCGGCGCGGTGCCGGAAGCCATGAGGTTATTCATGGCGGTGGTCTCGTCCCAGCGGTTCACGGGCACAAAGGTGACGTCGATGTTTTCGTCTTTCAGGACTTTTTCCTTAATCCAGGAAGTCCAGTTATTGTCCGCGGGGTTAGACTTGCCGCTGTCGGTTCCCCGGTCATAGACTTCAACTGTAATGGACACGGGTTTCCCCGTGGCGCCGACGGCGGGCGGGCCGGATTTCCGGCACCCCGGAAGCGCGGCTCCGGCGATTGCCGCGGCAAGCAGAGCCGCAGCGGCCCAAAACGCGCGCGGCGCTTTCATTTTTCCGTTTGGAAACATAGTAACTCCTCATAGAATATTTCTACCACGTCTTTGGTTTAAATCCCTTAGGCATGTCTATCTTCAACGTGTCCCCGCTCTGTTCTATTACAAAAAACCCTTTTTGGATGGCGTAATCCCGCGCGTCTTTCCGCGCTATCCCGCCGGCAACGGCTCCCAGCAATTTTCGTGTATCCCCATGCTCTTTCCCGTAGCCGTGCAGTATGTCCATCCGTTCAAGATGATCGTCCACGTCCTTTTTCAGCAATTTACCCTTTATTTCCACCGCCATTACAAAGTCCCCATTTTCCAGCCACACGTCCACTTCCGTTAGCGTGCTGCCGTTGGATTCCTTAAACTCCACATCATAGGCAGCCTTGGTAAACGCATAGCGTAACTCGCGGAATTTTGTTACCAGGTTTGGCGCAACCAGATGTTCCGCCAAATCTCCAAAGCTCTTATGCAAGCCCCCCATCTGCTTTCCCAAATCCTTTATCTGCTGGTCTGTTTTTTTTTGCTGCGCGGATACTTCCTTCTGAAATTCCCGTGTTTCTTTGAATAGTCGCTCCGTCTCCTGAAACTTCTTGTCCGTCTCCGCAATCATTCGGTCATGTTCAGCCCTGCTTTCCATCATTGCTGCCCAGACATCCTCAAACGTCAGCCCCATCTGTGGCTGCCTCATCTGTGTTCCTGCTGTCATACATACCTCCTTACGATTAGATGTATTAGAGATAAGAGACTGGCAGACCCTCAGCATTTTGCCAAACCCCTGCCATCTCTCTTCTCTCTACCACGTCTTTGGCGTAAATCCCTTAGGCATTTCTATCTTTACCGTATCCCCGGACTGCTCGATTACATAAAACCCGCTTTTGACGGCGTAATCCCGCGCGTCTTTCCGTACTATCGCACCGGCAACGGCTCCCAGCAATTTTCGCGTATCCCCATGATCGTTCCCGTAGTCGTGCAGTATTTTCATCCGTTTAAGATGATCGTCCACATCTTTTTGCAGCAATTTCCCCTTTATTTCCACCGCCATCACATAGTCCCCATTTTCCAGCCACACGTCCACTTCCGCCAGCGTAATGCCCTCGGCATCCTTGAACTTCACCTCACACGCGGACTTGGTGAACGTATAGTGCAGATCGCGAAACTTTGCTACCAGGTTGGGCGCAACCAGATTTGCCGCCAATTCCCCAAAACTGTGATGCAAGCCTCCCATTTGCTTACCCAAGTCCTTTATCAGCTGGTCTGTTTTTTTTTGCTGCGCGGCATTTTCCTGAATCTTCTTGTCCGTCTCCGCAATCATCCGGTCATGTTCAGCCCTGCTTTCCATCATTGCCGCCCAGACATCCTGAAACGTCAGCCCCATCTGTGGCTGCCTCATCTGTGTTCCTGCTGTCATACATACCTCCGTTAAGGTAACATTACCTTTTTTGGTAATGATTGTAAAGGGCCGTCTACCGTTTGTGGTAGTAATTGTATAAATTGAGCGCGGACCTCCTGTTTCCCTTAAAATAGGCCTGCTGGAAAGGCCATATCAGAATACCGTCAGGGAACACGTCGTAAAGGTACGCGGCGTCGGTTTTTAGTACGCCGCCGCTGTCTTTGCTGTCGTATTGCGACTGCTCAAAGCCTTTGGGGAAAATTTCCCGCAGCGCCTTCGTGTTCATCTCCCATGAATAGATGCCGTAAGGCGCGTTGTTTTCGCCTTCCACATTTTTTTCACCGCCGGAGCTTTCAAAGACCGTGTCCTTGTTGCTGTCGTCGATAATGACGCCCTCGTGGAGCATAACCATAGCATAAGAGGCCGCTCTGTCCTCATACCACTTAATCTTATACAGGGAAGGCGCGCTGCCGCCGAGCTCGGTGGTAAAGAGATTCCTGGGCGAAAAAACGCCGGGGGTGAAAAATTTCGCCACACTAATTTCGTAGTCCGCGTCGCCCGTATTGGGCCACACGGCATCAGGCCCTGGCTTAGGCAGCTTTTTAGGGAAGTGAAAGACGCCGCTGCCGTCCAGGGCCGCCTTTGCCGAGGAAATGCCGTCTTTCGCGTACTGATACTTTGCTTTCGCTTCGCCAACAAACCTTGAGGGTTCGGCACCGGGATTAACGGCGGGGCCGTACCAAAATTCCAGGGAAGCGTTCGCCATATTCAGGGCTTTTGACAATTCGACTTTGGACTTGCCCAGAGCAGAGGCGTTTCGCAGGGTCATAAAATTGTTCTTGAACGGCAGATTGCCCGTAATCGCGGACACATTGTTCCAGTAGTCTTTGTGCGACTGCGTTGCCAGGGTAAACATCTTGTCAAGAACCTCGTCAAGCCCGTCGGTTGCCAGAATCTCAGTTACCATCCAGGGACGCAGATCGATAGTCCAGTCATAAGAGGCAAGATAGGTAAACGCCGCTTTCAGTGCCCGCAGATTGGAGAAAATATAGTCCAACTCCGCTTTGCCGATATAAGTGTCGCCGGGGCCATAGATTTCTTCCAGCTTGAAGCGCTCTTTGAGCCGGTTATTCAGGAGCACCTTGCCGTCCGTGGGAAAAGAATCCGCCCGCCGGGCGATTTTCTCAAAGGCGTCGCCAAAAATAAAGGTATTTACATTATCGATAAAGGGATTAAAACCGCCGCGGTATGAACTTAAGAGCCCCCAAAAGATGTTGTTGTTAAACGCCTGCCGGGTTTTGACAGAGGCCTGAGATATGGCGAAATCCCCAAAAGGCGTGGCAAAACCTGAAATCCGCTGGTTTATTTTGGGAAGCACCGCGTCTTCAGGAATATAATCTGTGCCCACATAGGTCCTATACCAGCGGTTATTTTCACTGTAGCCGTCGCAGATCCAGTCGTCCAGGTTTCCGGGAAGGGAGGAGAAATACAGGGAACTCAGGATAGAGCGCACGTCCGCGTCCAGCAGCATCTCTCCCAGCTCCGCGAATGTGGAGTACAGCAGGGCTTCGCTGTCGTTGTTGTTCTTTTTATACACCTCTTTATAGAACGAAGCGGCGTTGTCGTATTTACCGGCGTTCAGGTACTTCCGAGCGCTTGCCTTGAGACCCTCGAAATCCTTTTCCTCAAACTCCGCGCTGACCGTTACATCTCCTGATGGCAGCGTGAAACCATAGGGCAGGTCTTCGCTGACCGGGACAGGCGCTCCCCCGCCCACGCTATACGCAAGGGTTCCGATTTTCAGGTCATACCCCGCATCAGGGATCAGGGCGAGCGTGATGGCGTCGCCCGGATTTCCGTAGAGCGGTTCCGGGGATACAAAGCCCTTGGTAAGGGAAGCATCCACAGAAACCGTATATTTCCCCTCCGCTTTGGGCGCGAAGGTTCCGGTAAGCGTTACGTTTGCCCCCGGAGAGGGCGTCGCAAACTGATATTTCCCGTTGATTTTAGAAATGCGGCTGGGGCTTGCGCCGCCCGCTATTTCCGACAGATACTTGAGACTCTCGTCGTCCAGTACATAGCCGGGATCAGGGTTCACGTACACCGTTACCCAGATTCCTTCAGGAACCCGCGCTTCGCTTACGCTCAACGTCCCGTGTTCGGGCGCCGGATTGACCCGCACCGTATACTGGGTGCGGTGGTTAATTTCCTGCTGAACCGGATTTTGACAGGACGCAAAAAACATCAACACTCCCGCCAGCAAAAACATACAGGCCGCTCTTGTTTTCATCATTAGTCCCTCCTTTTATGTTTAGAAGTTATAGGTGAGGGAAATAGGCACGGAAATGACCGGCTCGCCGGTAAATTTCGGGATGATACCATACACCGTTGAATTGGGGTTGAATATATAGCGGGGACTGCCCGGTAACATTATCACCACGCCGGTACGGATTCTGCCGCCGCCAAAACTCACTTCCGCCCAGGGGCCGACGCCAAAATCGACGTATTTGCTTGCGTCAGTCTGCGCCTTCACCGGGGGAAGACCGAGCTGCCACAGGGTATCCGCTCCGTGCATATCAAGCCCCACATCCACACCGGCGCGGAAGCCCTCCGTAATCTTATAAGAAGGCATAAGCCAGGCGTTTATATTGTAACCGTTGGTAACTTTTACCCCCGCGGCCTCACTTTCTATTTTGCCGCCGAAAGACATATCCGCCCGGACCGTCACCGTGAACGCGTCAAGGAAAGGAGGCGTCCAGGCGGCGCTCAATGCAACCACATAGGGCTTTTGCACCGTGTATTCATTGTGATTGGGATTGAGTATTTCAGAATAATCTTCACCGTCAGTGCCGATCACCCGGTCATACACCGCAAAGTTGGTATTGTCGGTATATTCCAGGGGAAGTTTCGCCCCCGCGTCAACGGCAAGGCCCTTTACGCCGTTATAGTAAAAAGCCGCTTCGATGGTATCCGCGTCGCGGTTATTGCTCAGACCGGTAACAAGCCGCGTCTCCAGATTGACATCCGGCGCGCCGCCCTGTTCGCCCCAGCGGAACACCTCGCGGTTATTCCCCACAAACTGCGCCCGGACAAGGCCCACATCCGGTATTTTGTATCCAATGCCTATCTGCATGGCCTTGTACACGTCCCAGACAGTCATCACCCGGTCGCCGTTGTATAAGGGGTCTGTTTCATTATAGTCTTTCTGCCCGATCACTTCGTTGTCTTCATTGTTGAGCAGATTGAAAATCGCCCGCAGTTTGTTGACCCCCGTGCCCAGGGCGTTGGATCCAAAAGCCCCTTCCAGCATCAAACCGTTATAGGGAGAGTCAAGCCACACAAGAGGCTCAATTTTGAAATGCGCGCCCTGACTCGCCTTGAACCGGTAGAAAATATTGTCCTCGTCCTTGCTTCCGTTGGGCAGGAGCCAGGAACCGAATTCAGACGCGCCGATACGGCCCCGGAAATCATCCTCATTGAACTGACCGGCGGTTAGTGTAAACCAATTAAAAGGCTGCGCCCACACCTTGGCGTTGTCAGACACATAGGCATTGGCGTTACTGAATTCAAGGTCGATAGTAAACCCTATTTTGCCGCTGGGCGCGATCCCCTTGGCGGTAAATGCCACGGCGGGAGTGTCGCCCCAGGTGGACGTGGCCGCGGAAGCGGCGGAATGTTCCCCCATAAAGGCGACGGGGGTAACCACCGCCCTGCCCCAGGCGCTGAAAGCAATCTCCGCCGGTACGTAAGCGCAGAGAACAACGAACATGACGAACGCAAAAATAGTTTTGCGGTGTTTCATACTAAATCCTCCAGTTATCACATAACTCTTATCAAAAAAGAGGGGCATAGTCGGTATGCCCCTCTTACATCACACGTTATTCACTCCAGGTACCGCAATTACAGTGTTTCCGGCGCATCGATAAGACCGCGCCAGTCCATTGCTTTGTATTTTGGGGTATTCCCAGGAACGCTGTATCCGTTCTGTATGCTGGTGGGGCCGCCCGCGGCAGGAGCGGGGGGCTTGGTGGCCCTCCACCCATTGTAAGCAGGCAGGATGGGATCAACCCGCGCTTTTATCCGATCAGCAATGGTGGGATGTCCGGGCCGGCCCCAGTTCATCCGGTAATACTCAAAGCGGCTGACCGGATCGTCAATCGGGAAAAACGGCGTCCGCAGTTTCAACAGGTTGGGATTCGTCGCGGCAAATGTGCTGGTGGTCTCGCCTGAGTAAATGCGCATGGCATGGTAATTCCGGTCGGCTGCCTCGTTGCCGGTGTTGCCGCCGTGGGTTCCCCAGGTCAGCTCAAATCCGTTATTCCAGATGTACTTCTCCGGATCTCCCGACTCAAGCTCGCCGTACATTTTGTAGACTTCGTCGGCTACCACCCAATGGGCGAACTGGCCTTCGATGTTGTTCCGGGGCACCACATATCCATCCTGGAAGAGCAATCCGCGAGGGGCGATAAGCGCGCCCAGGAAGTACTGTTCCGTGGGTATCGAACAAAGAATGCCGAATTTACTCCGGCCCTCGTTGCCGCGCACATGGTCAATATCCAGGCCGTAGTGCAGGTCGGCAAATTCGAGGAAGCGCGGGCTGAACCAGCCTTTCTGCACACGGGCGGCGGAGAGGGTCTCGAGACCCGACCAGGCTTCCGCGGCGTTCTGCCAGCCGATGTAGGGGATGGTTACCGACGTGCTGTAGTTGGTCGGCGTCGTGTCGAAGGTTTCAAAATAGGGAGACCAGCCGCGCACGGTGGTATAGCGCCAGGCATCGTCGGTACCGCCCGGCGTAGCCGCCCACACTTGAGTCGTTCCCAGCATGGTGTCTCCGTTGTTGATCTTCTTCATATACCAGGGCTTGCCCACCAGTCCTTGATACTCCATCAGGCCCGGCTGTCCCACCGGCATGGGGTCGGCGTACTCGCCGTCTACCTGATAGCCCGCGGCGGCCAAATAACGTTCTACAGCCGGGCCGCCGGAACCGGCGGAACCGACCGCCACATGGCCGACCCTGCTGCCCTGCCTGCCTTCGGCGAAGGCGGAAATAATCATCGCCGCTTTGCCGTTCCGGGAATAGCCGGTGATGCCGACCTTTTTCGGATCGTAGTAGCCCCTGAATCCCCGCTCGCCTTCACCAATTACATTGTCGCCGTTAAGGTCGACGCCTTCCATTACGGTAAGGATAATGCTCATGCCCCAGGCGTATGACATATTCGCCGACGGCGCGTCCGGGTCCCGATTGTTGATACCGTACAGGGTGGGAACATTCCCTTCCCCCTCGTTTTCATCGGCAAACCCGCCGGAGAAGGTAAAGTCGGCCGTACCGCCGGTCAGATTGGCGGTGGTGGAACCGAAGTACAACGGCAGGCTTGCCTTACCCTCGTTCGCAGTGATGGCAAGACCCTCTGACAGGTTGGTATTGATGACAAAGCTATACTCATTATTGGTAGTCTTGTGCTTTACGGTAATCGTGCAGTTCGCCGTACCGCTGTCCACCCAGGTAATATCAATGGTGTCTTTGTCATAAGCGGGCATCGTGCCGAACTCGTAGTACTGCAAAATCCTGGACAGCTCTTTCCGCCGGGCTTCCCAGTCGGCAAGAGTTATCACCTTGTTACCGTTGGCAAAGTGGAACGGATCCGGGTAGGCGTGCTGATGCCCCAGGGCGTTCCAGGTGGCTACGGACGGCAGATTATTGATGTTAAAGCGCCGTCCGGTAAAGGAAGGATCGGGCTGACCCAAGTTAGTTGGCAGAAGATTGCTGGCGCTGCCTTCTCCAGCCGGTTCACCCGGCGCGACAACGAGAGTCCCGGTGGGGTCGGCGACGGCCTGTTCGCAAGCCGTCAGCGCCACCAGGAACAACGCGGATACGGCCAATAAGCCGCCCGCTATTTTGCTTAATTTCTTCATAAAAAAAACCTCCAAAAAATTGTTAGGATATGTACGGCTGAACCACTGTCCAGCCGTACAAATTGACTGGTTACTCTACGGTCGCCACGATCTTGTAGATGTTCGTGTAGTCTCCGGCCGTAACTTCAACCCAAAGCACATCACCGGTACTTATCGCGGGATAAGCAGGTGGAAATACATAACCATAGAATTCAAAACCTGCTATCCAAGCGTCATCGGCAGGAGCCGCTCCGGTTGTTTTGGCGATCCGGTAATCGGCAGCACTGCCCACCGTTACTGTGGCGGCTACTTCAGGATCCGGACTAAAAAACCCTGCCGCTCCGGCAGCGGTAGCAGCGTCAAGGGTAACGGCACCAGCTACTGCCACGGCGGCGGTCGCGCCGGGAGTGCCCAAATCCGTAACGGTTACACCGGAATTGGGTATATACGCATTCCCGCCAAGGGCCAGACTAGTCAGCAGGGCATCCTCCGGTTCAAGCTTTGGATTAACCTTTACGAAATAGGGTGTTTTGGTCGCGCCATTTTCCGCAACAACCTGAATAAGGTAGGTGCCGGGCTTTTTGGTGATAGGAATTTGCCCACCTGCAACAGCAGTCGTAGTAAAGTTATCTGCCATGGACCCGCTCATCTGAATGCTCGATGGATTGGCAACGGTCATATACGAAACCGTCGCACCCGTGGAAGCGGTAACCGTCAGATAAGCCGCACCAGCATCGAAGGGGTCAATGTTCAACACAGGAATCGTTTCGGGTGCAATGGCATAGAAATAACCTACGTCAGCGCCGTTCATGGCTCCCAATACAATACCCCATTCGTAGTGCCCTGCGCCCGGCGTTACCGAAGTCTCACCGTATTTCAGGGAGGTGATTTCTTTGTCCGCGCTGCCGGTCGCAACCTGGAACTTGTAGTAGTTGGTAACGCCAAGTTCTGTTTCAACTTTCACCGCGATATATTCTTTGTTCGCTAAAGCACCCAGTTGACCGTCGGAATTGGGATACTCAACTAAACCGTCATATTGGTTAGCCGTATGTCCAAAAGAAATCGGCGCACCATTAACAGTTGGAGTTGCCTCAATAATAATGTTACTCAAATCCGCCCCACTGTAGATACTCTGATTTCCGTCGGTCGCCAAACGGGCTGCTTCAATCCAACTATCCGTAAGCATAAAGCTATAGCTTTCATGTCCGGCGAAGGAATGGTTACTTGCCTCGCCGATAGTCATCTCCACGTTGTTTATCTTGACGGACTTGAGACTGCCGTCATCGACCTTGCCGTCCAGCAGAACCTTGTAATAGAGCGTCGATTCTTGACCAGGGAACCCGATCTTTGATTCGATGTAGAGGTATTGCCCGTCAACCGGCGTAATGGTAGTCGCATTACCGAAAACAGGCGCTACACTGTCTGCCGCAACAGCAATCTTGAAGGTTGTGGTAGCTATCGCGGGTTTTACGTTGACCGATACCTGCGTACTGAGTTTCGACAACCCAAACCATACTGAACCGGCGACTATACCAGTGTCATTCCAGGTAGTACCCGGTGTTCCAACTCCGGTTCCTTCCTGGGCTATGGGCTGCCCGGTGAGCTCTTTACCGCCGGAAGCCGACCTGCCGTCCACTACAACATCTGTGATAAGCGGTGTTAGGCTGTGAACTGTTATAGCATAATAGGTGTAAGAGCCTCCCTCTCCCAAGCGAATGTAGAGAATTTCTTCAGCCTTGAGGTTAAGCGTTGCACTTGCGGCAAAGTCTGGAATCACGCCGGGGAGTACATTGGCGTAACCAACCGTACCACCGACCGGGGCCGTTACCACAACCACATTGGCACCGGTAAGAGCAATTTCCGGCAGATACACATCACCCAGGCCCGCTCTTTCATAATTGGGGCCAAGTTCGGCAAGCGTTGCTGATACACCAGCCACCGTAACGCTTTCTGCTACTGTATTACCAATAATTGCTATCTGATAAAACAGAACCGTGTCATGATTCGCCGAAAACACCTCAATGTAGAGGCTATCGCCGACTTCAAAGGTAAGGGTCGATGCCGCGGCGAAATTCGGCTTCACGCCGGAGGCTACGGCACTATAGTATACCGTCGAGCCTTCCGTAGCCGTTACCGCTACCGGAGCGCTGGTAAGTTGGTTGGCAGCCAGCCCCACATAACCCGGCGTTACCGCTGTCCAGTCCGCGCTTGGCGTTCCCAGCGACGCCGCCGCTACCCCGGCCACCTTGACGCTTGTCAAAGTCGCGCTGCTGCTCAGCGGGTCAGCGGTATTTTCACAACCGGCGACCGAAAGACTGAATGCCAGTAAAACACCGAGCATTCTCCATAACGTTTTTTTATTCATTTATAAACCTCCTTACGGTTTAGAAAAGCTGTAAAACAGCATACCTTGACAAATTTATTTTACAATGAGTAAAATAAAGAAACGGGTGTGGATTAAAGATGAATTTTAAGGAGAGAGTAAGGAGTGGATATAGAGAATAGACAAATAGAGGGGGAGAGATAGCGGGGCTTTGGCAAACCGCTGAGGCCCCGCCTTCTCTATTTGTCTATATCATACAACCGGAGAATTTCCTCCGGGGATTTACCGCTGCGCAGTAAATCAAGCACTTCGGATTTACCGATTTTGACACC
>JAITOJ010000052.1 GCA_031290005.1 Treponema sp.
TTTAATGAACTGGAAGGCGTCGATTTTTCTGGCAAACCGGTTTCGGTGCTGGTACTTTTTGACCGGATTGCGGGATATGACGCTACCAACGGCGATTGGACTGATACCCGGCTGTATGAAATCACCACAGACCCGAATGGAAATAACGCGCTTATGATGTCCAAAAGGCTTGACTGTCCTGATTTGGGTTTGAGTAGTACCGCCATTACCGAGCTTGATATGTCCGATTCACTGGTATTGTCCCGGTTAATTTCATTCGCAAAACGAGAATATGCCGCAAATAATTATGGACTCATTGTCTGGGGACATGGCACAGGCTGGCGGGGCAGCGGAACTATGAATGCGGCTGTTCCCGCGCCCTTAAAAGCGATAGCTTTTGACGATTCCACCGGACATTATATGACCCTTCCCAGTTTTGGAACCGCTGTCTCTGGAAAAGGATTATCGGTTATTGGTTTTGACACCTGTTTTAGCGCTTTGCTGGAAGTGGCGTATCAAATTAAGGACTCTGGAGCGCAGTATATGGTGGGTTCCCCTGGGGTAATTCCGTCCAATGGCTGGGATTATCAGGCGTTATTTACTTCTTTCTTTGGAAAATCAGCTCTTACGTCCGCTGTTTTCTGCGATTGTGTCGTAACTCAATTCAAAAACCAATACAGCGGAACAAACGGAGCAAACATTTCCCGGATTAAATTATCGGAAGTCACTAATCTGTTTAACGCATTTGAATATTTTGCCGGACTGCTGGCGCAGGGCATTACCGCCGCGTCCCGGCAAATGGTACTCAATGCCCTGCTCAATTCCACAGATGCCTACTATTTTTCTCCCCCTTCGGATTACTACGTAGACATATTGGATTTTGCCCAGACCATGGTATCCCTGGGCGACTCGCTCACCACAAATACCGCCCTAAAAAACAATATTGCCAATGCGGGGACAGCGCTGGAGTCTGCACTGAACGCAGCGGTCACCTCATCGTGGTCAGCGGCAAACATTCCACATCCCCTGGGCATCTATGTTACCAGCCTGACCGCTCCGGGTGTACCGGCGGCAAGTCATCCGGCGGAATACATCCGGGGAAGCATGGAGAGCAACAAAAGCGCTTTTGTGGAAAATTCCATACATTGGGCGCCGAATCAAACGCCCAGCGCGGCAAGCCTTCTGGATAAGCTTTTTTACCTGAGCGATTAGCGTTGCTGCCGGGCTGCAAGCGGGGGTTATCTGAGGGGCGACAACGTCCCCGGTTCAAGTCCGGGATATGGCTCGTCATCCGAAATATCGGGGCTGATGTCTTCGTAGCGGCCACTGTTGTTCCAGTACATATAGCCCCGGTTCACCGAATCCCGGACGCCGTAAATCTGCTTGATTACGTAGTCCTTGTTGTAATAGGTCCGGTCATAGGAAACATCCAGTTTGAATGCCTGCGCCCAAGGCCGGACAATGACCTTGTTCCGGGCGATAACCGTGTTCCGGTATGTGCCGTAATAATAGATGCGGTAGGGCCGTTCCTGGGCGGGGTTTTGGGCCAGGAATATCTGCTCAAAGTGACTGGGATAAAACATGGGACAGATAACATCCACGTAGTCCGCAAGCATTTCCACATCCTGGCCAGTGCGTGCCCCGCTCCGGTACCAACCGTTAGCGCCGTAAATATCGATACCAATGGGGGCGGCGATATTGGCCCGGGCATAGCGTAAAAACGAAATAATCGCGCTGTCTCTGTCCATTCCGGGGCGACGCCAGCGATAGTCCGCCTGATACAGATTGAGCCCATCCGTGGGAAACCGGATATAATCAAACTGAATCTCGTCAAATCCCCGCCGGATTAATTCCTGGGCAACCCAGACATTGTATTCCCACACATCTTCCGAATAGGGGTCAACCCAGTGTTCATCGTAATATTCAGGCCGCCGGACACTCTGCCCGTTATCCTGCGCCACTGTTTCATACGACTTTATCCCTATCCATCGGGACTTTGTGGTCTGATTCCATGCCGCGTATTGCTGTTTGTCGTAAGTCGCCAGATTCTTGTCTTTGAAAACCACAATCCGGGCAATCAAATAAATATCCTGTTCCTTAAACGCCGCGACAAAATCATTGAGTTTTGTGGCATAGCTGCTGATGTAGCATTTTTCCAGTATCCGGGGGTCTTGAGTGTCATACCGGAGCAGGCCATAGTCATCTTTCATATCAATTACAATGCTATTAAGATTGTTTTTTGTCACCAAATTGATATATTCCCGGATACCCGCCTGATTCGCCGCACGGTTTGCGGGCATATAGACGCTTTTTTTCCCCATAGCTACATCGGCGTATTGACTGTATATTTTTTCAGGCTTAAGCATCCACAATTCATTGAGCACCAACCCGGTGGAAAAACCGCTCAGATTTTTGGGGATATATGCGGAATACACCGGTTCGGGAACCAATTTGAAGAAATGTTCCCAATTTTTGAATTCACTGGGGTCTCCGGAAATCACGCTTGTTTGCAGATTAAACACCGAAATACCCCCCGGATGGGTAAAAATCATATTGTTCCCGGTCCAGCACAACCCATCAATGGTATCCAGTTTTTTATCACCTTGATAAATCCGCTCGGCCTTTTTTTCCGTCCAGTTCAGGCGATATAAGGTTGGCGAAAAAGTCTGGGAAAAATACACAGTAGTCGTTTCCGTACCATCTGGCCCTTGTTCAACCACAGGCAAAATATCGGAAATCTCGTTGGAATAGCCCTGGGTCGGAAGATTGTCGATGCCGGAAGAAACAGACAGCCATTGTGGCCGTGCGTCGTCGGGTTTGAAATAATACAATCCGTAAAGCGAATGGGCCAGAAAGACCACCAGATCCGGCTTGCCCTGGGGATTGGACATATTTGCCACCGCCACCGCCTTGGTGCCGCTAGAATTGGTACTATAGCCCAAATTCCGCCAGGTTTCTCCACTGTCACGGGAAAGATACACCATGTTTTTGGTGGCAGTCACGATAATTGAACTATCCTGCGGATGTACCGAGATGTCCTTAAACGCTTGCGCCTGATTGATTAACTGTACTTTGCCGTCGTCAATTGTTTTTACCGCGTGATAGGGGATTGAGGTGTCGCAGCGTTCAAAACTCTGCAAGTCCCGGCTGGTCAAAAGTCCTTTTTCAGTAATAAAAAACCATTTTTCCCCTTCGTCGTCCTGAATACGCTCAATATGGGTGACCTGCCCTTCGGTCCAGAGGGGCACCGCCAGATCTCCCCCGGTGATACGGTATAACCCGCTTTCGGTACAGGTCAGAATATTCTGTATCACCCTGGAATCATCCAATGACGGCAGTTTTTCCAGCAACCCCTGAGGCGCAGGGGTATATAAAGGCAGCGACTGTGCCTCAAGTCGGCTTTGAACCGGAAAAAAGGACAGCATGAAAATTAGAAGCAACGAAACCAAAGTGTGCATATTCTTATTATCGGCAGAATACGCGCACTTCTTCATTGAGATTATCTTTGTACCCGGCCTGAACCATCCCCTTTGCAGAGCGCTTCCACCTGGTCACGGGTGGTCAGATTGAAGTCGCCGGGAATTGAATGTTTGAGCGCCGAGGCAGCCACCGCAAAGTTGAGGGCGTATTCTTCATCGCTGGGAAACTCCAGCAGTCCGAAAATCAGCCCCGCGGAAAAGGAATCCCCGCCGCCCACCCGGTCAACGATGTCGTCCAGGCCATAGTGTTTGGAAAGATAGAATCCGGTTTTACCTGACAGCGCCGCGGACCAGCCATTCCGGTCAGCTGATTTGGACTCCCGGAGAGTCACCGCCACGGCGGACACATTCGGGAATTCTTTTTTCACCTGGCCGGCGAGGTCTTTGTATACCGCCGTATCCAGGCTGCCGGAGGTTACATCGACCTTTGCCTCAATTCCCAGGCACTTTTGAATGTCCTCCTCGTTGGCGATGATAACATCCGCGTGCCTGGCGAGTTCCCGCATGACTTCAGGGGCTTTTTTACCGTAGTTCCAGAGTTTCTTCCGGTAATTCAAGTCCACCGACACCGTAAGCCCCAGGCCCTTGGCCGCCCTGACCGCCTCGATGGCGCTGTCCGCCGCGCTCTGGGTAAGCGCCGGAGTGATGCCTGTTACGTGGAACCACTTTGCTCCGGCAAACACCGCCTTCCAGTCAAAATCGCCGGGGTTCACCAGAGAAATGCTGGAATAATCCCGGTCATAGACCACCGCGGAGGGCCGCTGCATGGCGCCGTTTTCCACAAAATAAATCCCCACGCGCCCCTTTGCCCGTTTGATAAACTGGGTATCCACTCCGTAGCGCCTCACTTCCGCCATTGCGGCGTCCCCAATGGGATTCGCGGGAAGGGCGGTCACAAACACGCCCTGCTTGCCCAGGAGCGACAGCGACACGGCCACATTGGCCTCGCCGCCCCCAAAGGTAGATTCAAGCCGGGGCTGTTGAAAAAACCGTTCGTGTTCCGGCGATTTGAGCCGGAGCATGATTTCACCAAATGTTACGATTCTATCCATAAAATTGACCTCCAAAAAAATCCAGGATTTATGCCATATACTAATCACCATACCTTTTTTTTGCAAGCGAAAATTCAGGAATTATTTTGGATAATACGCTGGCGGTTGCGGCTTCTTTGCCTTGGAGGCTTCCCCTTTTGCTTTGGGGGCTCCCCCATTGGGCACGGGGGTTGGCTCGCGCTGGTGGAGACCGCTGTTCTACGCGCTCAGGGCGAGTTCTTTGCGCACCATTGCAGTCACCAGTTCCGAGGGGGTTTGGCGGGTTGCTATTGCCTTGGCGTTGAGATAACGAGCGGTGGGTTCATCCACCGAAATCATCTGAAAACCCTTGCTTGAGAAGAAACCGGTTCCATTGGGGCCAAGTTTTGGGGTGGTGCGAGTTAAAAGCTCGTCCAATGCGTCATATTCTTCATCAGTCATGTCTGCCATCTTTTCCTCCTATGGCTTTAATTGGGCAAT
>JAITOJ010000026.1 GCA_031290005.1 Treponema sp.
GATAATAATAAACAGGCCGATTTTGATGATGATGTCAGTGCATACTTTTCTGACCTGTTCTGTACCCAGCCATAACTTGAATGCGTACCAGACGATAGCGACAAAGGCAAGGAACCTGCTTCTGCGCGGGATTCTTTTTCCATTTGTTCCATTATCGCTTTGTGGCCTAAATAACCGGCTACGTGGCTCAGCCCGATGTTCAGGCGGTTTATGTCGGCGGATACGCTGAGGAGCGCCTGGGTGGCGGCCTGCTGCTGTGCTACCATAGATTCACCGGCGGCGGCGGTCATGCTCTGGATTGCCGACTGGTTTTTTACCGCCCGCGCGACAACTGCGGCCAGGTTTTCATTGGTGCCGGTGGTAAACAAATCTTTGATAAGGGCGTTCCCCTGTTCTTCCACGATGCGGATTTTGGCGTAATTTTCCGGGGAAAGGCCGTGCCTTCGGGCGATAGCTTCTTTCTGCCGGTAGGACAAATTACCCGCCCATCCGGCAACGGCTTCTTTGGAGGATTCTCCCGCAAAATCCGCTATATTTTTAGGCAGGTCGAAGATGGTGGTATTATCGCTTTGCTGGCCGTAGACGCCGCCCAGGCCGAAAAGCCCGCCCAGGGTATATTTTTTTCCCCCGAAAGAAACCGTCTTTTTGGTTAAAGTATCCTGCACGTTATTGAGCAGGTTGAGGTTATCGTCAACCGCCCGTGCGGCACTGTTGATAGGGTCGCGGATATCCGGGATGCCGTTATGATTGCTCATAGCAAGGCCGATGTCGTCCCAATTCATATTTTTGACCATTTCGATTTGTTTTTGAAGCTGTTCGTAGGTATTTTTCACCTGTTCGATGGTGGCGTTGATATGGTCGTAGGTAGCGTAAAACTGGTCGATGGCTTGCATGAGGCTGGCAAAATCAAAGACCGGGGTTCCCTGGGCATGCAGGGAGAGCGCTGCAAAGACGAATACGCTTACGGAAACAAGAAGGCGTTTTTTCATAGATTGCCTCCTTTTTTGAGATATTGCATATAGCCTGAAATACCCTTGCGCCGGAGTATTTCAAAGACAAGCTGTTTTTGGGCGTTTTTGCCGTATTCCTGTTCGAGGCAGTCAAGCAGGCGGTGGTCGGGGGACAAAATGGCAAGCTGGAGTTCGTCGAGGGCAAGCTCAAACATCCGGGTTCCCAGGGGAGATTTGTAGAGATAGTCGCGTTTCATCCGGGCGTGTGCGAGGGCGGATATTTCGCTATCGTCGAGGCCGAACTGCCTATAATAACCTGATGTAACCTCAGAGTGCGCGTTCCGGTCGGCGAGGTAAAACTTGGTAAGGCACTGGCTCAAAATAGTGGTTGATAACCGGGATTTCGCAACCCTGGCGACTTCCTGCGTGGCGAACACACAAAATACTTTGTATTTGCGGAGGGTCAATAACCATTCTTCAATCTTTTTGGCAAAGTAATCATTGTCGAGGAATACCCATGCTTCGTCCAGGACAAGCAGCGTGGGGCCGCCCGTGGGAGTTCCTTGAGGGGTTGTGTATACCTTTTCGATATATTTGAATATAAACATTAAAGCGGGGGTGACGGCCTGGGGGCCTAATTTCATCAAGGTTCCCATTTCAATCATGACAAACTTCGCGAGGCGGAGGCTGGTGCTGTCGGCGTCAAAAATCCGCCCGTATTCCCCGCTCAGGGTATACGGCTGGATGCCGGTGCGGATGGTATTCTCACGGGTATTTGGGTCGGTGTAGTTCACGTATTGGGAAAAGGTGGTGAGTGTCCTGCGCTCCGGTTTTTTATCGGTTTTCATCTGTTTCAGGGCGTCCGTGACGGCATTGCTCATACCGGCGGTACAGGCGACGCGCTGCATTTCCAGGAGCAGTTTGATAAACTCAGCGGCCCAGGATAAGTCGGTTTCGCTGTCCAAATCCCGCAGCGGCTGAAATGCCGCATTTTCGCCGCCCGGCTCGGCATAGAGGCCGCCCACGGCCATAGTGACGCTCCGGGCGCTTTTGTCTTTGTCCAGGATGATGACGCTGGCGTTTTTATATTTCAGAAACTGGATTTCAAGAAGGCAGAGGAAGGTTGACTTCCCGCCTCCGGTGGGCCCGAAAATCATGGTGTGCCCCACGTCGCCGACATTGAGATTAAGGAAGAACGGCGTCAGATTTGAGGTGCCGCAGGTTAAAAGCGGGGCCGGGCATTCAAAACATTCTTCCGTCCAGTTATTCCGGCGCATACCTGTCCAGACTGACGACAGCGGGATAATGTGGGACAGGTTGCCGCTGGAAATAATAGGCCGGCGGATATTGGAACACATATCGCCGGGCATCATGGAACGGAAGGCGTTAAAGGCGTTGGCGGTTTCTATCTTCGCAGTAAACCCGGATGAGTTAATCAAAGATACGATATACCGGGCTTTGTCCTGTGCGACGTCATAGTTTTTATCCCATACCAGCACGTTCGCGGTGTAATAGCCGAAAGAGAACCGGTCGGTCATGAGTTCCACGATGGCGCTGTTGGTGTCCTGTTCAAAGGCGGAAGCGGCCGGGTCTTCCCTCCCGCTTTCAAAGTTCCCCAGGCTTTCCGCCAGGGCGGTCCCCCAGGATTTCCGGGAACCGTAAAATCGTTTTTGATATTTCATCAGGTCTTTGCCGGACTGCTGTTTGCTTTGGCCTATCCACCGTGTTGACCACCGGTATTCAATGCCGCTGGAATTGAGGCTGCTGAACATGGCAGGATAGGTCTGGCTGGGGAAATCCCGGACGGCGATAACCGGGATATAATAATCTCCCAGTTTAAGCGTATCGGCTATGTCGAGGCTGTCGTCGGTGATGTAATGGTCAAGTAGCATCGGGCGGTTTGGAGTATGGATTGCGTGGATTCTCATGCTGGCTGCCGAATGGATAAACGAAGCGGTTTCATCGTTGTTAAGCGGAGAAACATATAACTGGCCGGTTAAATAGGCTATACAGGCTTCCGTCTGATTCACGAATAGCTGTATTTCTTTCCGGCATTGCTCAAGGTTGTAATAGCCTTCGTCATCGCCGGATTTTTTTCTATACAGCAGTTTCGCGGCCTTTGAGTAGATTTCATTTTTCAGTTTTTGGGTAAAAATGAGATAATATTGATTGGCAAAATGTTCTTTCTGGCTGACAAACATGTCTTTGCGTTTCATATCAATAAGATACGGCGCGTAAACAGGATAGGCGCTGCCCGGATATTCATTGGTAATACGCCGCTGGCTTTCAAACTGTATGCCCCAGCCGTCGTCGAGGCGTTTAACCGCCTCATTAAAATTATACGAGACGGAATTGATAGTTTCGGCGGAAGCGGAACCCAGGTCAGGGCAGGTAAAGGTATAGGCGCGCATCAGGGCGCCCGCTTTAAGCAGCACAATGCCGTCTTTATAATCACCAGCGAAAAATGACCACGGGCAGTAATAGGCAAGCCGGTTCTTGACTTCCTTGTAACGGGTAAAATCAAAGGTATTCAGGAAGGCTGGAAAAAAAGGCATGGCGGCTACCCCTCCAATCCATCAGGCTGGGTAAGGCTGTCCAGGGCAATAGCGAGCATATCCGGGTCGTCTTTGGACAGGATGCGGCAGGGGATATAAGCGGCTATGCCTATGAGCGCGAATAGGGGGCCGAACAGATAGATTATTCCGATGGTCCCGATAAGGATAAGGGCGAAAATAGATTTTGGCACTCCCATGAGCAGGTCAGGCTGCTGGAGGCTTTTATGGATAGGCAGGGTGAAATCCAATAAGTTCATTTTGCTAATTGCCGGACAGGCTGTTCAGATTGCTAATCTGTAAGGTATTCATGAAATATTTCACGATGGTAGAGGCGGACATGAACAGGATAGTGCCTACTATCCAGGGGATGAATTTCTTGAACATGCCCGGTTCCTGGCGCCCTGCGGTAAGCATGGCGATACACTCCGCGACGAGCGCGACAAACGCGATGCCTTTTACCCAGGGGGAAGTGATGAAGCCGATGATGGTATTCATGTAGGTGTCGGCGGCGGTGAACCCGGACTGGCTTTGCGCGAAAAGCGAACTTGCCATAAGGGCGATACAGAGCGCCGTCATCACGGCGTTTTTGTTGCCGCCAAGTTTTACCGCCAGGGCGGCGGCCTTGCCGTACAGAAAGGAGATGAGCTTTTTCATAAAAACCTCTTGAAAATGGGATAATCCGGCACAAGCCGGATGGTGCAGATAAATCTATATGGATATATCTACACCATTATTCTAACATCCCAAGAGTTTCCCCTGTCAATACATTCATGAGCAGAATTACTGGGTAAGCGGCAATTATTTTTCTCTTTCAGTTATTTATGGGCTGGAGTATCACAGTACATTATATTTTCATTTTAAGCGGTTAATGCCCTGGCAACTACTTCAGGCACCTTCTCGATAACTTTCAAATACGCCCTGGCCGCCGGGTCAGGCTGGCGTTTGCCCTGCTCCCAATTACGCAATGCAAAAACTGACAGGCCAAACCTGTTGGCAAACGCGGACTGTGAAAGCCCCATCTGTTCACGAATAGCTTTCACATTCACCTGTTCGGTGGTGTGTACCAGGTATGCGTCCTTCGTCAGTTCACCGCGGCATATTGCCACCGCCTCTTGCATACTCTCGACAATTCGTTTTCCGCTCATTTTTTTCCTCCGATAGCTCTATAGGTATCAACCAGCAAAGAGGTTAATTTCCGTAATTCATTCCGTTCAGCATTACTGATATTTGCTTTTTCATTTTTTGCAAACACATTAAGCGCAAAAAGCGGAACGTCTGGGGAGTGATAAAAAAATATCACCCTGTATCCACCGCTTTTCCCTTCGTTTTCGCGGGCCCAGCGAAGTTTCCGGATACCGCCTGTTCCCCGCACAAGAACACCTGCGGCAGGGTTAAATGCCAGAAAATTCACCAGAGCCTCCCGTTCCTCCCCCTCCAGCAGGTTCTTGCTGTCCCGTATGAATGACGGCGTCTCAACGACGGTGACAGGCTCAAGATAATTCATTACTCTAATGTAAGCCAATGGCTTAATACTGTCAAGACTTTTTGGCAATAGCCCCGCTCCCTTTCTGTTTTCAGTGCGATAGGGCGTTACCGGTCTCAAGAACATCAGAAATCTTTGGGCCCTGCGGTGTTGAGCGCAAGTGTACGCATAGGTGTATCACTTCGCGGACGTCTGGAATGGTGCCTGGTATGACTTCCCGCAGCAAGCCTTCGATGCGGCAAATCATGGATTGGCTGCTGTCCGCATGGATAGTGGTAATGTTACCGGTATGGCCGGTGTTCCAGGCTTTTAATAATTCATTGGCCACTTCGCCGTAGCGGAGTTCACCAAAGATAATCCTGTCCGGCGTCCAGCGCAGCGCGGTTCTGACGGCTTCTGACGCTTCCTGCGGTTTGCAGGAAATAAAGGTGGCGTCTAAAGCCTTACTTTGGAGTTCCGGGACGTCCTCAACGATATAGAACCGGTCATTGGGGGTATATTCGTACATTTTGAGCAGGACGGCGTTGGTAAAGGTAGTTTTGCCGCTGCCTGTTCCGCCGCCGGCCAGGATATTTTTGCGTTCTTTAATATACCTGCAAACTACGGAATATTGCCCCTCAGTCATCCGCCCGGTTTCAACGTAATTTTCGAGAGAAAAAATATGTGCCGCCCTTTTACGGATGGCCAGTTCCGGGTGTTCCACCCAGGGGGGAAGCATACCGGTAAACCGGGCATTGTACGGGTGGGGGATAACGCATTCGAGTTTGGGCAGCCCGCTGGCGGGGTCAACCTGTTTGCCGGTAAGGGCGGCAAGGGAGAGGATGATACCCTGGGCTTTGCTGCATCTGACGTAATCATTGGTAATGATTTTACCTTTGCCAAACTTTTTATAGATAATCCTGCCGCTTCCCCCGATAAAAATATCGGTTACTTCGGCATCGTCCAGGTATTTTTTGATATCTTCGATGTCGTCAAGAAAATTATCCATGAGGCGGCGCTTTTTCTGTTGTTCCGCCGTGAACTGTCCGAATACGGTAATATCCTGCATAACGCCTATCCGTCAGCATACTGTTCAAGCATATTGCCCAGGAGGATTTCAAGGAAAGAAGGCATGGAAGCGAGTTTGGAACGGAACAAATGGAGCATGGCCTGGGTTTTCTTAGTCCCCGCTTCCAGCACGTTTTTACGGGCTTCTTTTTCCACGGGAATGTCCGGGGTAAAGATAAAAAACCACTGATAAAACTCGAGGGCCAGTTTTTCTTCAAGTTCAATCCGTTTCTCAAGGTTCCCCAGCGTTTTCTCCACGGCGTTCATCTTGGCGATGAGGAGGCTTTCGTCCAGCACGTCTTTGGTGAGATAGAGCGCGAGGGCTTTATTGACCAGTTCGTTCTGGCTCATCCCCTCGTCTTTGGAGCGCTGTTTGAGCAAGTCCAGAGTTGGCTGTGATACGCGCAGTTCGCTCCGGCAATTATGAGCGGCGCCTCTGTCTTTTTTCATCCTATGCCCCCAAACCAGAATCGACGGGAGTGAGGGACGGGCCGTCCTGATAACTCATTATGAAAGCCAGGGCGTCAAACTCGCCTGTTTCATCCTGTGCCGCCTGTTTCATATCTTCCACCTTTACGTTCAGTTCCGTTTCTTCCTTTCTTTTCAGTTCCGCGCTTTGCTTCCGCGCTTCCTGCCTCAAACGGTATGAGGGAAGCCCCCTGATTTCCTGTTCGAGTTTAGAGCGCGTGGCCGGCGGCGGGAATCCGGTTTTGGCAGCCAGTTCTGTATATTTCACCAGGGTGCGCCCGTCCCGCTGTTCAATGATTTGGATTGATTTTTCATCAAGCAGGATATCCTGTTTGTTCATTTGCAATATGAAGCCCTGCGGGGTTACTTTTGTATCGAAGAGGCGTTCCCGCGCCACCGGTTTTACGGAATATGCCTTGCGCTTAAACCGTCCGTCCATGAAATAGACTACTTTTTTTGCCCGGTAGGCGGGCATCCCCTGATTGAAAATCAATGCTTCCGTGGGGGGCAGTTTCATAAGCTGGGAGGCGTTCATGAGTTCTTTGCCCATCTCCTGGCTGCTTTCGCTGATGTTGTTAAGCTGTACGGTAAACCGGGAACCGGAAACGCTTGTGCTGTCTTTAATCACCGACTTTTTCCCGATCATTTCGGAGAATACTTTTGCGTCCTCGATTTTGCCGGGGGCATACAGGCAGACAGTTTTGCAGTTGTCCAGGAAGGTATGGTTTTGCCCGTAGAGGTCAGCGATTTGATTCAGGGCCTGGACGATGATGTAGAAGGTGATGCCGTACCCGGCAAGAATCCCCAGGGTTTTTGACAGGAAGGGGAAGGCGCCTAAAATGGGAAACTCGTCAATCATAAAGAGGATAGGGAATGGCAGCTTGACTTCCCCGTACATGGCTTCCCCCCGGCTGAATTTGTTCAGGATAAAGTTGATAAGCAGTTTGAAAACCGGCTTGATACGGTCTATGTCTGAAAACGGGACGGTCAGGTACAGGGTAACCGGCTCTTTGGTGTCGTAGAAGTCCTGCAAGCTGAAGTCGGAAAAGCCGGTACAATAGGCGATGTTTGGGTCTTGGAAAAGCTGCATCTTAGAGAATACGGTGGTAAAAATATCAGAGCGGACTTTTGCGTGGGTTCCGAGGAGTCGGGACGCGCTGTCTTCAACAATGCGGTGCAGCGCGGAGTGCTCAGCGCCGTCTTTGCTGTAGTGTTTGGCCCCAATCATTTCATGGAACAGGGCGCCGCCCGCTGCCCCTTCTTCCTGGCCCTGGCCGTTTGTTTTCTTTTCCGCCGAAGTCCTGGAAAGAATGGAGAGGATTCCGGCAAGGTTTTTTTCTTCATCGGGATAGAGCTTTGACAACAAGACGTGGAGTATTACCCCGGTCAGCAAGTCTTTGGCCATGCTGTTAAAAAATGCTGTTGTTCCATCCTCGCCGCCTTTGCCTTCCTCAAACATATTGGTAAGGATAAGCCCCACGTCGGAAACCGTGTTGTGCCCGGATAAATCGACTTCCTCAAGAGGGTTGAAACAGGCCGTATGGCGGGAAATGGGAGAGAACTTCAAAATCCGGGAGAACTTCTTTCGAAACCCCGATGTGGCCTGGAACAGCTCGCCCTTGGGGTCAAAGACAATCATGCTGCTGGGGTAATTGAGGCAGGTGGGGATGACGCTCCCGACGCCTTTGCCGCTCCTGGTGGGGGCGATCATCAGGGTGTTGGTTCCCCCGCCGTGGCAGACCAGGGGCGCGTTTTTTTTCAGGGTCAGGGAGATGGAGTTATTTTTGGGGTTAATATTAAAGCCCAATTTTGCGCGGTAAAACTGGGCGAGGACGACACCTGTTTCCTGGGCGAGGCCGTACTCTTTCAAGTCCCGCTCGTCCGCCCACCGGGCGTCTCCGAACAGATGGTCGTTCCGGTTTTTCTTATAACCCCGGATAAAAGCGAGGACAAAATACATGACAAATGCCGCGGGGATGGAGACGAACAGCGGGAACAGGGCGTTCAGGAGGACGGCGTTTATGGCTTTGTCAAAGGGATGGGAGAGGATGTACAGATATATCAAAAGGGGGTTAAAAATGGGATACCCGCTGGGGAACATGAAAAACGCGGTTTTGGTCACAAACAAAGGCGCACTGGTATAGGCCGGGTTATACAGGAGGCGCGACGCGAAGGACTGGGTTGAAATAAAGATACCGGCTAACACAATGAGTATAGGCACCAGATAGTTGGCCAGCACAAAAGCGGGATTGCGGCGCGGTTTGGACGGTCCGTCCTGATTTTTCTTGGTAAACATAAGGGAATTTTACATAAACATACTCTGTTTTGTTAATACATGCGGCTGTCATCAAAAATAGCCATACCTTCATTTTAAAGAAAAAGCAGCCATTTCTTCCCATTTTTGGGGGAACCCCATACTGCCCGCCAATTCAGGTTTAGAAAAAACACTGTTATTAGGGTGGTTTTGTATCAGTTTTTGTAACTCTTGAAAAAAAGACGCAAAACTTTTTTCGTCAAGTAAATAACGCAACGCTATAACTGCCGCAAATAAATCCTGTTGGCCACAGGCAAAATCACCGTTCGGGAATCGGGGTATTCGCAGTTCTTTATGAAGTTTTAAACAAGGCAGTTTGACTTTGTTTACTCGGTAGTTATAAAGCCGGTCATTATGCGCACAAGTATTTCGGAATAAAACCAAGAGGCTAATAATTACTGACAACTGTGAAGTGCTTGTCAGATTCACATAATTCTTGCTTATTTTTGTCTGCAATGGCGCCGGGAACATATTTAACATTTTTGAGATATTGCCGAAGGTCAATTTTTTTGTCAAAACCCATAGGGGAATGTTGGCATGATCTAAAATGTAGTGGTTAAGATTTACCTCTTTAAAATTGGCAGTAATGACACGATTTAACTCCCCCAAAAGCCTGAATATTTCTTCTGCCTTTTTTGCATCTTTGTAATCATAATTGAAAAAATTAGTATATGCTTCCAGAGAGTTACCGTGTTCTTCGCTGAAATAATACGAGATATGAGATTTCAATTTTTGTTCGACGTTAAGCAAATATTTAAAGAAAACTTCCCGTAACGCTTCATCAAATAAATATAGGTTTTCTATATCTTCAAATGTTGAGCCTTTTTTATATTTACCAGTGGCAGGGTCTTTGAAAGGAGTCTTATACCCATTGATAAAAGAGAAATAACCGGCTTGCGTCAGAATCTCAACGGCATGAGCTTCATCTTTGATGATGAGACCTTTTTCGTCCCTCAACTTGCGTATCTGTTCTGAATAAGTCAGGAAAGGTTTTATCATTTGTTTCGTTCTCATTAAAAAAGGAGTCCTTAAGGACTCCTCCGGCCATTTCGATTTATAATCTCCGTAGCACGATCACTGATAATATACTACATTTGTTTGCAATTATTGTCAACTTCTTTTTACAAAAAATATATTTTTTAAGGGGTTAAAACGGGACAGCCGCTGGGGAATATGAAAAAAGCGCGTTGCTCTATACAGAATCATCGGCATAACGTTATGCCGATGATTCTGTGCATAGAAGCTTATTGCCTTGGCTTAATACTCTGCCGTAAAGGAAGTACACCTATTGCCGCTTGCCTTCCCAGGAATCCGTCATAGTAAATTGCGGGGTAAGCCGCCCTTTCTGATTGGCTTTCACTTCCATGGTGACACTTCTGCCGCAAAGGGAATCCTTGGGTTCATAATACAACGGCACAAACCAGGATTTGCCTTGCCCCTTATTTTCAATGACCGCCGCATGGCTCCAGGCATCCTCATCGTTCATTTTATAGATTTTGGTCACTGTCCCGGATACCGGCCCCATGCCGCCTGTATACAGGGATAATTCCGTCCTCTGCGTCAGGACTAATTCTTTCCGCGCTTTCAGGTATAGGTTATACCGCTCGGCGGCTTTCAAGGCGTCACGCCAGCCCTTTTCCAGCCGGTAGCCGGCATCGTCGTTCCGGTTCTTTTCCGCAAGCCCCAGGCAGCACAGGAAATTGAGGCGTTTCAAAAGGCCGTCGTTATAGGTGCGGATTTCGCTTTCAAAGTTCCCGTCCGGCCTGTCCAGCGGCCGTTCCCGCTTATGCAGCAGTTCGTCATATTCACCGTAACGCTGTTTCTGGTATGACTGGAGCAATGCCTGTTTGATTTCTTCCGGAGTGCGCTCTCCTATCAGGGCGGTGCAAATATCACTGGTCATTGCCCGCATGGTCTCACGGATAAACCCTTTGTCAAAACGCACCTCCCTCCCGTTTTTGTCCTTGCCGTTCAACAGCAGGTGGGCGTGGGTATGGCCGGTATCGGTGTGTACCGCCGCGAACCAGGAGAATTTATAGCCGGTTAGTTTCTCCATGCGTTTTACCAAAGTCTTGGTCAAAGCCTTCATGTCCGCCTGCTGGCTTTCCGGAGAAATAATAAACTTGAAATGTCTGCCTGTCATATTGGACAGATAGTTTTCGACAAACGCACCGTCCACCGGGCCGCCGCTGAATAATTCCGGTTTTTCCGTGACTTCTTCTTTGGCAAGCTGCGGCAGATATTCTTTGAGGAATTTCAGGTGGGCTGCCCTCTCATATCCGATACGCGCTTTTACCACGCAACGCTGTTTCCGGGAAACACGGGCCGCCTGCCGTTCCGGTGGGTGTTTTCTGTAAGACGAGGAAAACAGCAGTTTATCAAGCGTCCGGCATAACTTAAAAAACTCCCGCGTCTGGCCGCGCTTGTATACCCGCACCTGCCAGAGCGGGTCTCCGGGGGTTTTTCAAGCAGGGTTATGTTTATCCGTCTTTGCGCCATACGAAAAGCATAACCCAAGGCAGCAGACAGCGCCTAGTGGCAATATACCACTGGAAAACAAACAATTACTTACTCTAAAGTGAAATAACAAACTACCACTATAACTGCCACTACGGGAAAATCGATAGTGGCAGTATATGTCAAAGCAATATAATTACATAGAGCCCTATAGTGGTATTCTTTTATCTTGCTGAATAGATACAGAGCGCCTTTCTCCTATTTCTCTGCCATTTTCAAACCGCTTCTTCACACAGCAACATCGGCATAACGTTATGCCGATGTTGCTCTATATAGTATCTTCCCTAGTTTTATCATTACGCTCGATGGCCGTCTGAATGTATTAACAAATCCGAAAAGCGCCCGGTACAATTTTTATAAGGAGTTTTATATGTTAATACTGTGTGAAAAGCCGTCCGTGGCGAAAGCGTTTGCCCATACCCTGCATTGCGCGGCTCACAAGGGGTTTTACCATACCGGGAATATGACAATCGCCTATTGTGTCGGCCACCTGTTTGAACTGTGCCCCCCGGAGTATTACAATCCGGCGTACAAAATATGGGATATACGCGGCTTGCCCATACTCCCGGAGAAGTTTGCGTACCGGAAAAAGAGCGGGGTGAAAGCGCAGGCCGGCTGCGTCCTTGCCTTATTAAAGGCGCATATCACCGAGATTTATCCGCTTACTGTGACGCTTCGCTTATTCAGGACGGGAATAAACATATTTTTAATTCCGTGCTGCTGGAAGATCACCATGCCCTGATTCCGCTTGATGTCTTGCCGCTTGAAGCAAGCGGGCAGGAAAAGAACGTGTACGGCCTTGTGCTCCGTTCATTCTTTAGGGTGTGTATGAAGGATTTTGTGTATACCGAAAAAGAGCTTCTGTTCCATTTCGGTCCATATACCTTGAAGTCGCGCATCCGGGACGTGGTACAGGAAGGCTGGAAAAAGACGGTACCAGAGGAAGATGGGGAGCAGGAAGTAAAAAACTTTGACGGGAAGAATTGCAAAGCGGTAAGGCTGGACATATTGGACAAAAAGACGGCGCCGCTCAGGCAGTTTTCGGTTGACACGCTATTGGCATTTATGGAGAACCCGCAGGATGAAAAAGAAGAAAAGCTGGCCGACCTGGGGACTCCGGCGACGCGGGCGCAGATACTGAAAACCCTCTTTGACCGGGAATACATAGGTGAGCAGGGCAAAAAACTGTATGCCGCCAGAAGGGGGTTATTTTTACTGGCCGAATTGCGGAAAGACGGCGCTCTTGCACAGATTGCCGATGTTGAGCGGACTACGATTTGGGAAAAGCAGCTGCAGGATAATCCAGCCGGGTTTGAGAATGCCATAAAAGAGTATATAAAATCCTGCATTAAAAAATGAAGTGAAACAATAATTATTTTGACAAATACGGTAAAGCGTCATGGCGCATCCTGAAAAATCATGAAGAAAGGCACTTGACAAAAAAATCTGGGTAGAGTAGTCTCTGTTCAAGTTTTCCTAGGGCTGTCAGCCTAATGGGGAAACACGCGGGGCGCGCAAAGTCGCGCCCGGCGGACTTGACGGAGGGTAAAATAATATGGCGCACAACAATCAAATGAATAATTTTAGTATATTTACCCCCCCCCCCCCCCCCCGGGGATTGCGCAAATTTAACTAATAATTACAGGCAAACGCTACTAATTTCTCATAATAGGCCGGTTTACTTACAGGTAATTTACCGGCTTTTTGATATATTTTTTCTTGCGGTGATTTTATCTTTTGTATCAAAAATTACCGCAAGACTGGAACAGCA
>JAITOJ010000100.1 GCA_031290005.1 Treponema sp.
GCGATGAATTCCGTGTTTTCCATGGGACTCAAAGGGTCCTGGTGGGAAAGCTGAGCCATCAGCAGTTTCAAAAAGTCATCCTTGCCTAATTTGTGACTTGCGGTACGTCCATTTGCCGACAGATTCACCTGATTAAAGGCCGACACCTGGGTGTTGACCTTTGCCGTTTCCAATGCGCTCATCTCAAAAGCCATTGTGTGCACACTCCTATATGCGTTAAAAAACTTACGCTATCATGTTGACGCCGTACGCGCCGTTCCGGGAATATCCGGACTCACTGAAAAGAGAGACTTCTTCCGGCAGGGCGTCCACGTATTCCTTTGCCGCCAGCGCCGGGGTCTTCCAGCCCTGCGGTTCCCGCTGTTGTCCGTTTTCTCCGTCCCCCTGGGACCAGGAAAGGTCGAACGCGCCCGCCTCAAACCCGCCGTCCGCAAAAGCCTGACGCAGGGACTCAATGCTGTTCTTGAAGGCGTGGTAGGCGTCTTCCGAAGCCACGGTGATCTGCCCCGTAATGATAGTATCGGTAAGTTTCAACTGAATCTTCACATCACCCAGGGAATCGGGATGGAGCAGCAGCTTGATGGTTCCCGCGTTGTTGTCCCGCAAGATAATGGAACCGGCCTTCACAAAGTCATCGGCGGTGCGCTGGATTTCCGCGGTGAGCATGGAACTAAAGAGGGATTCCGGCTCTTTGGCGGACTTGCTGTCCCCGTCAAACAGTCCCTGGATGAGGGCCTGCCCGCTGTCGGTGAGGGACAGGGACATTTCCGCGTTCCCCCCCGCGCCGAACCGCACTTCCGAAACAAACTGGTCTTCCGCCGCCGGTATGGCAGCCCTTCGTTCGTCAATCACCGTAATCCGGGGCTCTGTCCCCTCAAACAGCTTCCTGATACTACTTTTCCCGTCCCGGTTCTCCGCAAGCCCCAGGGCGCTTTCCGCGTTGTTCAGGGCGGCCTTTTCCATAAAGTCCGCGTACCGGGACAGAGCTTGACCTTCCGCGTCCGCTTCAGTTTGTCCGGCCTTCTTTGCTTTTACCAAAGGATTGTTTTCTTCGATTTCTCCGGTTTCTTCCAAATCCAGCGCGGCTTCCCGCTGGGGAAACAAAAAGATGTTGGCGATACGCTCGGAGATTTCCTCCTGGGCGGTTTCCGCTTCAACACCGTCGAGATGAGGGCCAAAAAATAAATTTTGCAGGGCTTCCGCGGTTTCATCGCTTAAAACCGGCTCAAACATCTGGGAGCCTGTTTCTGGAACAGTTTCAAAAAAATCGTTGGTTTTGAAAAAATCCTTGTAGGTAAATGATTCTTTTCCCTGTTCTGTCTCTTCTGATTTCTCCATCCTGGCCAGCTTGTCTTCCTGCTGCGAACGTTCAACGCGGGATTCCCGGCCATTTGTTTCGGCGGAAACGGATTTTGGCCGCTCTGCTTCCGGTTTGGGTTTCTGTTCCTGTTGAATTGCTTTTTCCAGTTGTTTTTGAAAGGGGGACATTTCCTGACGCGAAGCCTGATTTGACGCCTGGGATTTTACTTGTTCCAAGCCGGCCTTGGCCGTCCTGAGCGTTTCAAGCTGGATTTCAGGTAAATACATACATACCTCCGTATTGTGTAAACATCACAACCGGAGGCGCGCGCTATTCGGTGGAGGCAGGTTTGCCCAGCATTTTTCGCTGGATTTGGGCCGCCCTATCCGCGTGTTCCCCCTGGGCCATCAGAGACAGCCAGTAGGCTGCCATGGATTCGCTGCCCAGTTCCCCTGCTTTCCGCAGAATATCAATAATATCCTGGTCGTCCATTTCCAGCATGATGTCCACCGCGTTTTGGGGGGTCATGCCGGTAAAGTACCGCACTTGTTGTTCAATGTTTACAATTCTATCATCGTACATTTTTACGGTGTTGTTGAATGTTTTTTCCTGTTCTTCCAAAGAAATTCGCCGTTCTTCCAGTTCCTGGACGATTTGGGTGGTGGTGGCTTCCATTTGGGACAGGTCTGAGTCGCGCTTATCCAGTTCTTCCGTGCGGAACTCCAGGGCTTCAATCCGTTTGGCAAACCGGTCATCGTCCAGGTTGGACACAAAAGGACTGCCCGAGGGCTGAACGGCGCCGGCCTGGGCTTCCATACCCAGCAGGCGATAGAGCGGGGCAAGCTGGGGTTTGATATTGATAACTCCCAGATAGTCGAACCAGACAAGACCGCCCAAGACCAGAATGACGAGGAGGAGGAGCAAGCTGATTATTTTTCCAATGCCCGGACCACGCATAAGTAAGATACTATATCCGTTAAAAGAGCGGTACGTCAAGCGGGGCGGGCAGTAAAGCAGCAATTCGGAATAAAAAAACAGCCCGCGGGATTGCTCCCCACGGGGCTTTGAGGGCGGGACTTTCACCCCGCCCTCAAACTCCCGGCAGTATCGCCCGGAAGCCCACCCTCTATCACGCAATAATCGCCTTTTGAATCACGCTCCACGGCCCCGCCTGACCCTTGGCGTTTTCCCAGTGCAGGGCGAAGTACAGGGCCTTGCCCCGCTGGTTCTCCGCGAAGGTCAGCGTGAAGGGGCTGTGGGTGTCAAAGGCGGATTGGGTCAGGCTTTCCACCGTGGACGGCGGGGGCACGGGGGTGCGGGCGGTATCGTGCAAAGGCAAGCCCATACTTTCCTTATCGGTGCCGCTTACGGCGGGATTATAAGCCAAATAGGCTTTAACAAATGTCCGCAGCGCCGATTTGAGCGCGTCCCGCGCCTCGTTTTTTGAGGCCTCCCCCTTAATTTTCATAGTATACCATAATTTACCGCCATTCTACAAGACCTTGCGGGA
>JAITOJ010000115.1 GCA_031290005.1 Treponema sp.
TTTTCCCAAACTCACTCCCCCCCCCCCCCCCCCCCCCGGAGACCCCGTAACTCTATGATTTTTATTATTTTACGCTTCTTTGTAATAACGAAGCGGGGCCGGAGGCGCTGAATAATGCCGAAAAATGGCTAAAGGCGTTCTGTGTCTCGTCCATTTGGTACCTCTGGGGTCAATGTATCATTCTGTGGGACGGGCCGCAAGTATAGGTTGCAGAGGGGCGGAAAAACCGGTAACATACAGAAAAAATACGGAGCAGAATATGACAGACATTCAGTTGGGCCGCACAGGCCTTTTGGTACACAAAGACGGATTTGGGGCGCTGCCCATACAGCGCCGGACTATGGACGAAGCAATCCCGATATTGCGGGCGGCTCTGGCGGGGGGAATCAATTTTTTTGACACTGCCCGGGGCTACACGGACAGTGAGGAAAAAATCGGGCGCGCGCTGTCTGACAAACGGAATCAGTTTGTTCTGGCCACCAAGACCCCGGCAACAACGGTTGAAGGCTTCTGGAAAGACCTGGAGACCAGCTTGGGGCTGTTGCAGACTGACCACATCGATATATACCAGTTTCACAACCCGGAGTCCTGCCCCAAACCAGGGGACGGAACCGGATTGTATGAGGCCATGCTGGCCGCGAAAGAGCAGGGAAAAATCCGCTTTATCGGCATCACCAATCACCGGCTGCCGGTTGCCCAGGAAGCGGTGGAAAGCGGACTGTACGATACCCTGCAATATCCATTTAACTATCTGTCCCACGAAAAGGAAATCGCTCTGGTGCGGCGGTGCGCTGAAAAAAACATCGGGTTTATCGCCATGAAAGCCCTGTCCGGCGGGCTGATTACGGATATAGACGCTGCCCGCGCCTGGATTGCCCAGTTTCCAAAGGTGGTTCCTATTTGGGGCATTCAGCATCTGAAGGAGCTTGAAGCCTTGCTGGCCGCTGTCAAACAGATGCCGTCCCTGACCGAAGCCCAGCGGCAGCGTATTGAACAAGACCGTGCGGAGTTTACCGGCGCATTTTGCCGGAGCTGCGGGTATTGCCTGCCGTGCCCGGAGCAGATTCTCATCTACAACTGTGCGCGGGTGTCCCTGCTGCTCCGCCGGATGCCCCCGGAACGGTGGCTCACCCCGGAATGGCAGCAGGAAATGGAAAAGATTCCGAACTGCCGGCATTGCGGCCAATGCTCGTCCCGCTGTCCTTATGGTTTGGACATCCCGGCGCTGCTGGAAAAAAACTACCGGGATTACCGCACGTTTTTGAAGTCCAAATAAATAATCAGGGTAAAAGATATATAATTTTTCGGGTTTCTTGTTTCCGTTGGGCACGATAAGATACCACATCTTACCACCAGGGGGAATAGAATGCGAAAATCTCATCTGTACTGTAGTCATCTTTGTTTTATAAAATCCGCAGTTGTCCTTGCGGGAGCCTTGGGTTTGCTCATAGCGGTTTCCTGCGCGTCCACCGGCGGCGCTGGCGGACGGAATGCTCCTGACCGGGAACTGCCCCAATATTCCCAAAAGGGCTGGAAAAATGTGAAAATCGTGGGCGGCGGGTTTATCCCCGGCGTCATCTTTAATACCGCGCAAAAAGGCGTGGCCTATTTGCGGACGGACATGGGCGGGGCATACCGCTGGAATCCCGATAACGAATCATGGATTCCCCTGACGGATTTTGCCGGGGTGGAGGACTACGGCAGGCTGGGAATAGCCAGTATCGCCACAGACCCGGTGGAGCCGAACCGGGTGATTATCGCGTCGGGCACCTACACCAACGACTGGGACGCGACGCCGTCTCAAATGCTGGTGTCCGAGGATTACGGTGACCATTTCACCAGAGTGGATATGCCCTTCAAGATGGGCGGCAATATGCCGGGCCGCGGCGCGGGGGAACGTCTGGCGATTGACCCCAACGACAACAAGGTGGTCTATTTCGGTTCATTCGGGGACGGGCTGTATCGGAGCCGGGACTATGGTCACACCTGGGAAGAGGTTACGTCATTCCCGGTGAAAGGCAATATCTACGACGGGGATTTTGCCACCTATCAGAACGGGTTTAAGCATTTTCACGGTATCCTGTGGGTGATTTTTGACCCCAAGTCCGGCTCGTCCGGCAGCGGTTCTCAGAACATCTATGCCGGAGTGGCTGACACCCGGCACACCATCTACGAATCCACTGACGCGGGGGCCACCTGGCATCCCCTGGAAGGTCAGCCCACGCGGAATATCCTGGACGTGGCGGAACACGCCCAGCTTGTTGAAGATTGTCCCTGCAAGAAATACTATCCCCTGAAAGGGGTCTATTCCCCGGACGGGGCGCTCTTGACTGCCTGGAACGCGGGCTTTGGGCCGTATAGTTCCAGCTATCAGGGGGGCGGTATCTGGAAATACTACTTTGCGGAAAAGCGCTGGGAAGATATTTCTTTGCCAAAACATGAATTTGAAGCGAACAGCCCTGACCGGCCTCTTGACCGGGGCGTGGGCAGTGTGGCTGTGGATTGGCAGAATCCCCAGACGCTGATTGCGTCCACCCTGAACGAATGGTGGCCCGATGAGTATATCTACCGTTCCAGAGACGGGGGCAAGAATTGGGACGCGGTCTGGTATCTGGACGGCTGGCCCACCAGGGTGAACAAGTATACCCTGGACATCAGCATGTCTCCCTGGCTGGACTGGGGCGTGCAGAAGGAAATGCCGGAGCAGAATCCCAAGCTGGGCTGGATGATGACTGACATCGAAATCGACCCGTTTAATTCGGACGTGATGATGTACGGAACCGGGGCGACTCTCTACGGGAGTAAAAACCTGACTGCCTGGGACAAAAATCAGCGGGTGCGCATTGAGGTGATGGCTGAGGGCGTTGAGGAATGCGCCATTCTGGACTTGGTGAGTCCCACGGAAGGGGCGCACCTTATCAGCGGCATGGGCGACATCGGCGGGTTTGTCCACAAGGATTTGAATCGCGCGCCGAATATGATGGTGAATCCCACTATCGGGGGCGTCAGCAGCGTGGATTACGCGGCGGCAAAGCCTTCTTTCATCGTGCGTATGGGGGACGGCAAGCTGGGTATCAGCGTGGATTACGGCGAAAGCTGGATGCCCTCGGAGACTTTCGTGGAAGGGGCGAACACGGACTGGGGGGGCAAAATCGCGGTGAGCGCGGACGCGAAGTCCATTGTGTGGTCTCCTTCCAACGCGACGGCCCATTGGTCAACGAACAATGGCAAGACTTGGTCCGCTTCCGCGGGGCTTCCGTCTGGCGCAAAGGCGGTGTCTGACCGGGTGAATCCCAGCAAGTTCTACGCGTTCGGCAAGAGCGCCAACGGCACAGACACGGCGTATATCAGCGAAGACGGGGGCAAGTCGTTCTCCGTGGCAAACGATTCTTTTATCACCGGGGAGTGCGACGGGAGCGACTTGAAAGCCGTCCTGGGTCTGGAGGGTCACCTCTGGCTCGCGGCGGGCAAGGCGGGGCTGTATCACTCGGAAGATGGGGGGCGCGCCTGGACGAGTATTCCGGGGTTTGACGTCGCTCTGGTTATCGGCTTGGGCAAGGAAGCTCCGGGCGGGGCGTATCAGGCGCTCTATACCAACGCCAGGATTAACGGACAGTACGGGATTTACCGGTCTGACGACAAGGGCGCGTCCTGGACGCGTATCAACGATGACCAACACCAGTTTGGCGCGGCGAACAGCGCCATCACGGGGGACCCGCGGATTTATGGCCGGGTGTATATCGGGGCCAACGGGCGGGGGATTCTGTACCGGGATTTGGAGTAGTCCAACCTTCTTACGCCCGTAAGAAGGGTCTTCTTGCGCCCGTAAGAAGGGTCCACTTACGCCCGTAAGAGGGGTCCACTTACGCCCGTAAGAAGGGTCTTCTTACGCCCGTAAGAGGGCGGCGCTTCCCGGCGTATGAAGGGTCTTAGGGGACTGTCCCTGAAATATAAATCTTTTGGAGGTTGTGTATGAAAAGGCATTTGTGGATTACGGCGCTCTTGGCGGCGCTGGCAATGGTGTTCTCCGGGTGCGGTAACTCGGCGACTAACGATGACGATGAGGAAGGGGAAGAAAAACTGCTTGACCTGGCAACGGTGTTTGACGCCACTGAGGAAACTCAAGACAAAGCGAATGTCGCTGTTAATGGGAGCGATGTTGTCTTTACTGTTACCGGCGTTGAGTTGTGGGGGGAATTAGTGGCGGGTTCTTACGATGCCTCCGCGTATGCGGGCTTTAAGTTTGAATATAAATCTACCGGCAGCGCAACGGTGTATGTGCAGGATACTAATGACTTGTTTGCTTTCCTGAACGGCTCATCGGATGGGTATGGCGCGGTTCCCGGCGTAACAGAGTGGGCGGCTCTGGAAATTCCTTTCGCCACCCTGCTCAACCGGGGATGGGTGAGCGGTAACTCGTCTACACCCTTTGACGCGTCGCAAATTATAAAGTTCTGTGTGACAGTCAGTGATGGCAGCGAGTCGGCGAAGTCGTTTGAAATACGGAATTTCGCCGCGTATGGCAAGAAAGAAAGCCAGGCGCCGAGCGATACAACGGCGTATCGTGTGGTAACTGACAGCGTCAAAATCAACGGAAGCGCGGTAACACTTACCAAGGCATTCGATACCGAATACACCTCGGATGCCGTGAAGGAAGAATACTATAATCCCTGGAATACGGAGATGCAGTTCTTCGCCGTGCCGGGCACTTCCTTAACTTCCCTGGAGGTCACCATTACCTTGTCCGCAGGATATGCGAGAGATAATTACTTCTTCTTGAGCCTTTGGGTAAACGGGTATGATGAACTGAACTGGGTAAAAGAGGATGTGAAGCAAATCACGGCAGCGGGGCAGTACACTTTTACCTATACTCCCGCGTCCGCGCTGACCATAGCCGCTGACGGGATTTATGTGGGAATAGAGTCCTCTGCCGCGAATCCGACGGCACAATAACGCGGCCAAGCCCCTGTTATTTTATGAAAAGGAGAATGGTATGAAAAGAGTGATAGCTGCTGTTCTGGCAGTCAGTGTATGCGCGGGGTCTGTCTTTGCCCAGTCGGGCGGCACCCCTTCGGACTCTGGGTCAACCCTGTCGGTGGGGAAGAACGGCTCTCTGGGCCTGGAAGCCGCCACCACGTTCGCCGCTGACCTGAACGATGGTTCCACCGGGCTGGAAACCAGGGCGGGCATTGAGCTTATCCTTGACCTCTTCCCCCGGGCTGACCGGGGGCTGCGGGATGACAAAAGCGGCGATGCTCATGTGCGCCTGGAACTCAAGGACGCGGCTTTCACCTGGTGGAACACCTTTCAGACTACGGGGGGCAATTACGAACAGGACGATTTTAACAGCTGGGCTGCCCGGCCCCTGATTTTGAGCTTTGACACCCTCACCGCCGACGTGGTGTGGAATAACTATTTTTTTCGGATTGCGGCCACGGACACGGTCATGCGGACAAACCTGATTGCCCTGCGCTCCATCTTTGACGACGTGATGGACTACCAGGACCGGTTTTACGTTGCCCACGGCCAGGCGTTGTGGACCGCAAGCCGCTACAACATCCAGCAATTGCCCCTTCTCCGGGCGCGGCTGAACCGGGACCTGACGGACAGCGACTACCGGGGCAATTACACCGGCATTCTCGCGGCGGGGGCTGAATTCAGTAAGTTCGGGCTCACCCTGAAAGCCGCGTCCCAGGCAAACGGCCTGAACAATAACGAAAACGCCTGGCTGGTGGGCGCGGACGCCCAGGTTGTGCCCGTGGACAACCTGAAGCTTGAAGCCGCCGGGTTTGCGGCCTTCAACTACGACAAAACCACGGTGGGCAAGAATCCGGTTACCTTTGGCCTGGCGTCGGAATACCGGCTGCCCCTGAATGAAAAGCTGATTGTGCTGCCCTTCGCCGGGTTTGATTTCGCCTGGGAGCAAACCACTGAAGAAGCGGCGTGGGAAGCCGGCGGCGGGGCCGTGCTCTACACCCGGGGCTGGGACACCCGCGTGTCCTCCCGCGTGCTGGACTATGACGACGTGATTCCCATCGGGTTTTCCCTGAGCGCGGATTATGACCACACATCCCGCTTGAACGTCCTGGTTTCCTGGTTTGACCCGGCGGGGGAAGATTCCCTGATTCCCCGCTTTGGCGGTTTCCTGCAATTTGAACTGGGGGACTTGCTGGCCCAGCACACCCCGGAGCCGGACATTGCCGTCCTGGCGCAGTTTGAATACTCCATCAAAAACAAAGCGGTTCCCTATATCCGGGGCGGGTACCGGCCGGAACTGAACGCGGCGGGGACCAGCAAAACCGGCGTGACTTTCATCACCTCCGCCGTGGGCTGCTTCCTCACGGCGTTCAACAATTTCTCCATCGACATCCGCTATGAACGGACTGACCGGCAGGCCGGCTCTGAAACGGAACTGGACAACGGAACGCTCAGCGCTTCCTTCACGATTTCGATGTAAAAGGAGCGGCGCATGAAAAATAGAGTTGGGGCGCTGCTTTTTGTGTGCGGCGCGCTGCTGGCGGCGGAAACGCCCATAGGCTTTTTCGGGGGCAACAACTTCACCATAGACGTTGAAACCACCTTCGCGGCCGACCTGAACGATGGTTCCACCGGGCTTGCCACGTCCGCGGGTATCGGCCTGTGGTTCGAGTTCACCCCCTATGCGGACCGGAACATCACCCCCCGGCGGGACGCCCTGTCTGTGGGCGTGAAGCTGGCGAACTCGGCGTTTTACGCCTGGCGCGGCTATCCCGCTTCCGGGGAAGACCTGCTGTCCGGCGGCCCGGGGTACAAAGCGGACTTGTTTGGCCGCCCCGACCAGGCGGTCAGCGTCTGGTTCGACTCCTTCGCGGCGGACTTGCAATACAACCAGTACTGGATACGCGTGGCGGGCATAGACCCGGAAATCACGCTGTCCCAGGCGTCCATCAAGTCGGTGTTTGACCCGGTGATGACCAACCGCACGGCCAGCGACAAGAACAGTCTGCCCCTGCCCCTGTTCAACACGGGCAGCATCCACTACGGCGGGACTGGGGGCGTGTTGTCGGTCATCGGGCGCGACCTTGTCCATCTGAACCGGCGGGAAGTGGTGATCGCGGGAAACCTCAGTGCGGGCATGAAAAACGACATCGTCGATGTGGCCGTGAAGGCCGGGTCCTGGAAAACCGGGAAGGACAACAACGGGAACGCCTGGGCAGCGGGCTTTGACCTGACCGTGCGGCCCGATTTGGCCCAGACCATCAAGGTGTCCCTGCTGGGGGCGGCCAATTACGCTGTCATAACCGCCGAAGCTGACGGCAGCGCGGTGACGGCTGACCCCCAGGCAGATTACGCGGCCCTGACGGAGAAGCCGGCGGGCCTGGGGCTTGGCTATGAATACCGCCTTGACCTGCCGCGGCGCATGGTGCTGAAGCCCTACGCGGGCATCGACGTCATCTGGGAAACCGCGTCCAACGAATACGACTACGAAATCGGCGGGGGCCTGCAATGGTTTTTCCGGGGCACCAGCGCCCGGTTCAAGCGGAACACCTCCATCGGCGGGGTGAAGCTGGGGGACGTGGAAAACCCCGCCGGCCTGATAGCGGGCCTGAACGTGGACAAAGCGGGCATTGTGAACGCTGTGCTGTCGGTCAACGAGTCCCCCCAGTCCTCCCTGATTCCTGGTCTGGGCGGGTTTTTGCAGGCTGAGTTCATGAACGTCGCCGGCAAAGCCTATACGGGTCCGGACGGCGCGGACCACCGGGACTTTCTCTGGGCGTGCATTGCCCAGGCGGAATATCTGGTCAGCGGCAAAGTGATGCCCTACGTGTTCGCCCGGTACGTGCCCGCGTCAAACTACGCGGATACGCCGGTATATGCCCGGGATTTCGTCACCCTGACGTCAAAGCTGGGCGTCAAAGTGACCCCGGTTCCGCATTTTTCCATCGACCTCTGGTATGAGCGCACGGACTTACAAGAAAACAACACATGGACCACCGACAAAGGGCTGATTTCCACGGCCTTTGGCATCTCCCTGTAGCCGCGCTTGCCTTTGCCGCGGCGATTGCCGCCTGCGCCGCCACGCCCGACCCCGCCGGTTTGATGCGGGACATCTCTCCGATGGCGCTGGCGGCGGATATGGGGGCGGGGGTGAACATCGGCAACACCCTGGACTCAATCTGGGACGGCCCCAGCCCCGCCATGGAAACCGGCTGGGGCAATCCGGCAATCACCAGAGGGTTCATCGCCGCCCTCAGGAATCACGGCTATCGTACGGTCCGCCTCCCGGTCACCTGGGCTGAACACCTGGGGGCTGCGCCGGACTACGTCATTGAGGAAAGCTGGCTTGCCCGGGTGGAAGAGGTGGCATCCTGGTGTCTGGACGAGGGCCTGTATGTGGTGGTGAACCTGCACCACGACGGCGGGGACAGCGAAGAAAGCTGGATAAAAGACGCCGCCGCGGACGCCGACAGGATTACGCGGAAGTTTACCGCGGTCTGGGCGCAGATTGCGGACCGGTTCAGGGACGCGCCGGATTATCTGGTCTTTGAGGCCATGAACGAAGTGGGTTTTGACAGCCTCTCCCTGGGGGACGCCCAAACCCTGCTCGCCCGGCTCAATCAGGCGTTCGTGGACACGGTGCGCGCCTCCGGGGGCAACAACGCCGTCCGCTGGCTGCTGGCGGCGGGGTACTGGACAGACATCGACCGCACCTGCGACAGCCGGTACCGTCTGCCCGCGGACGGGCAAAACCGCATCCTTCTTTCAGTGCACTATTACACGCCCTCCACGTTCTGCATCGCGGACGCGCCGAACAACAGTTGGGGCTTCCGGGCCGATTGGGGGACCGCGGCGGATTATGCGGAACTCGCCGCACAGTTTGACAAACTGAACGCGCGCTTTACCAGCCAGGGCGTCCCCGTTGTGCTGGGGGAATATGGCGTGACCAAGAAAAACAAGGACGAAGCGAGCCGCGTCAAGTGGATGACCGCGGTCACCCAAATCTGCCTGGACAACGGCATCTGCCCGGTCCTCTGGGACACCGGCGGTGAAATCAGCCGCACCGCGCCCTATGCCATGAGCAATTCTTTACAAACAGTGATGACCGCGCCCCGGCGGATATACTTCGAGAACTTATATATAGAGAAGAATAGATGAATAGAGAGGGGCGGCTTTCGATGGCTTTGGGGGGTTCCACCCGTCCGATTGTGTATACCCAATCCGCCCAGAAACGGTGTGCGCTTTCCCTGCAATAGCAATACCAGTATCAGCCTGATACTATTATTAGTATTAGGCTGATACTAGTATTAGTATTAGCTTGATACTATTATTAGTATCAGGCTGATACTAGTAGGCAATACCGGAGGAACACGCATTGCAATTCCCTGGGGTAGTGTGAGGCAGTTCCCTGGGATAGTGGGAAGTGTGGGTGGACGAAGGATTGGATACTAGACAAAAAAATAATACGGATTTATAGTTACAAACATGGGTAACGAAACCTTACAAGCTGCCGCCAAGGCAAAAAATGACGAGTTCTATACTCAAATCTCGGATATAGCGAATGAATGTTCCCATTACAAGGGGCATTTTAAGGGCAAAACTATTTTTTGTAACTGCGACGACCCGTATGAGAGCGAGTTTTTCAAATACTTTGCAATGAGTTTCAATCACATGGGGCTGAAAAAACTGCTTGCCAGTTGCTATATTGGATCGCCTATTGCCAACACGCAGTTGTCGCTTTTTGATTATGAGAGCGCGGAAAATAAGACTACGAAATCACCGCATAAAATCGAAATAACCGAAGTAACCGATGAAAATGTGGACGGCGCTGTTGACATGGCCGATGTCGAACTTCTTTTACGAAACAGGAAAAACTACTTGACACGCTTAGAGGGTGATGGGGATTTTCGCTCGCCTGAATGTATAGAAATGCTCAAAGAGGCGGATTTTGTAGTTACTAATCCGCCGTTTTCTCTTTTCCGCGAATATGTGGCGCAACTCATGGAATATGACAAAAAGTTTTTGATAATCGGGAATAAAAATGCCATAACATATAAAGAAATTTTTAAGCTGATAAAAGAAAACAAAATGTGGATAGGACGTATGCCTATGGGTACCGATATGTTGTTTAATGTACCGGAAAAATACTCAAAAAACTTTCTTGAAAATAAGAAAAAAGGGAGCGCGTATAGAATTGTAAACGGCGTGATTAAAGGCCGGTCGCAGGCGTGCTGGTTTACTAATATTGACCATAAAAAACGCCACGAAAAATTTGAGTTGTATAAAAAATACACACCGGAAGAATATCCGCATTATGATAATTACGATGCAATAGAAGTTGCAAAAACGATAGAAATTCCCAAGGATTACGATGGGGTAATGGGTGTGCCTATTTCTTTTTTGGATAAATATAATCCAGATCAATTTGAA
>JAITOJ010000049.1 GCA_031290005.1 Treponema sp.
AATATCATCGCTTTTCATTGTCAACAGACAATTGAAAAATATTTAAAGGCGTATTTAATTGAAAATGATGTTCCATTGATAAAAACGCATGACCTAATAAAATTGAATGGAATGATAAAAGAGATAAAAGACTTGGGTATAGATAGAAGTAAACTAACCATCATAAATGAAGTATATATTGAATCAAGGTATCCGGGAGAATTAGGCTTATTACCGGATGGCATGCCTACAGATGAACAGTCGCAGGAATTTATAGAATATGCAAAGGAAGTCAAAACGATAATAATAAATGAATTAAAAAAAGAAACAAAAAATACTTGAAATGCCGGCCTGAGTATGGTCTACGATCTTGCCCATTTCACCGGTTACCGCTTTGCGTTGTTTTACTACGCAACCCAAACGCCGGGCGGTTATGTTGATTTTGATTATTTTAATTTTTTATAGGAGTATTAGTATGAACAGAAAGTTGAGCTTGGCATCTATCGTTGTGGCATTGTTTGTGTGTTTAGTGTCCTGCGGCAAATCCGGCGGGGACGGCACGGCTGTGGAAATTGTCGTGGAAGTTTTTGACCGCGGCACTGACGGCGGCAAGAGTAATCCCGTCAATAACAACTGGACTGCCTGGATTCAAGAGAAGGCGCTTAAAGATGAAGGTATCAGGGTAACATTTACCGCCATCCCCCGCTGGAGTGAAAATACCGCCATGAACAACCTTATGGCCGCGGGAAATCCACCCGATGTGTGTCTTTCCTATTCCCCTGAGTTAATCGGAAATTTCCGCGATTTGGGCGGGCTTTTGGATATTTCCCCCTATATTGATACCACCTTGAAGGATCTCAAAGCGTTTCTGGGCCCGGACAAAGCCCTGCCAGGCAGAGACCTGATCCGGCGCAATGAAGACCCGGTGACCAAAACAGTGTACTCAATTCCCGCGCGCCGCGTGGTAACCGCTCAGCGCAGTATGTTTATCCGCAAGGACTGGCTTGATGCACTTGGCCTGCCGCTGCCATCTACCACAGAAGAATACCACCAGGCGCTCAAGGCTTTTAAGGAGCAAGACCCGGGCGGAGTTGGCAAAAACCGTGTCATTCCCCTTGGCATGGGCAGCGATATTTTCTGGGGCGCCTACAATATCGGTTATTCTTTTATTGAGCCAAACTTGAGCATCAAGGACAGGTGGGTTACTACCATTGTCGAACGCTCTCTTTTGCTGCCCGGCTATAAAGAGGGAGTCCGTTTTCTCAACACGCTGTACCAGGAAGGGCTTATAGACAGGGATTTTGCTCTCTACAAGGGTGAAGAAATGACCGCTGTTCTTAAGAGCGGTGTTGTCGGTTCATTCTGCGGCGAATGGGATACCATATACCGTGAAAGCGACTCCATACTTACGGACTTGCGGAAAAACATCCCCAACGCCGAATTTGTTCCGGTGGATGCCCTAACCGGTTCCGATGGCAGTACCCATAAAAGCGCCTACGATTCCGCAGGGATCAACTTCTTTATCCCCGCTTCGTGCAAGAACCCCGAAGCGGCACTGCGTTATGTTAATTGGCTTGCCAAATACGAAAACTACTATTTCTTGCAGACCGGGCCGGAAGGCATAGTGCACGATATGGTTGACGGTATTCCCAAGCTCAAGGAAGGGCCCGGTTTGTGGATTCAGAACAGTCCCCTGAATCTGGATTACGCGATCCACGTCAACGGCCTTGATCTGGGGGATCCCGAATTGAATATACGGGCTTTGGCCTCCGGTTATCCCTGGCCCTTTGAAAAGATCCAGAACGCCTATACCATCGCGATGACCAACGCCGCGCCGCTGCCAGTTATCCCGGTACAGCTTTCCGCCGCGGGGCCAGTCAGCCAAATCCTGGTCGATAAGCACAACGCGCTGTTAGCGGAACTGATGATCTGCCGTCCCAAAGATTTTGACCAGGTGTGGGATAAAAGGCTTGCCGAATGGATGGCCTCAGGAGCGAAAGCCGTTCTGGACGAACGGACCGCAAAATATGTCGATCCGTATTAAATATATCAAAATAAACGTCTTTGTGTCGCGTCTTCCGGCCCTGCGCCGGAGGGCTTTTTTATTTTCGCGCTTTCGTGTAGTATTCATAGTATGAGCAAACGCGAAGTCCGTTTTTTTAACACCACCGGCCCCTGTAACCCGGATATGCATTACATGCTTCCCCCGGAGGAACGCTTGGTGGGCGCGCAGCTGCACCGCTACATAAAAGACCAGCTCTATTGGGTGCTTCACGCTCCCCGGCAGACGGGGAAGACCACGTTTCTGCAAAGCTGGATGCGGGAGATAAACGCCGGGACCGAGGCGGTGTCATGCTATGTCAGCGTGGAGCGCTGTCAGGGGATAGCCGAGCCGGAGCGGGCCATGCCGGATTTGTGCAAAGCCGTGCAGGAATACGCCGAATGGGCCGGTTTGCCCGTACCGGAATTGAAGACAAGCGCTCCCAACAGCATGTTGAGTGAGGTTCTGGGCGATTGGGCAAAGTTATTGGCCCCCCAGCCATTGATAGTGCTGTTTGACGAAACCGACGTGCTGGTCGAGGGTACGCTGATCAGCTTTCTGCGCCAACTGCGGGGCGGCTTTGCCACACGCGCCGCCGGTGTATTTCCCGTCTCCATCGCTCTGGTGGGCCTGCGGGACCTGAAAGACTACATCACCGCCGCGAAAGGCGGCGTCCCCGTCAACCCTGGATCGCCGTTCAACGTCAAGTCCGATTCGGCGTATATCGTTAATTTCCAGAAAGACGATATTGGCCGCCTCTTTGCCCAGCGCACGGCGGAAACCGGGCAGCAGATAACGACGGAAGCGCTGGATTACGTGTACGAACAGTCACGGGGCCAGCCATGGATAGTCAATTCTCTGTTTCAGCGGGCCACCATGCGGATACTGGACGCGGAGAGCGCGGAAACCGTAACGATTGAGCATATCCGGCAAGCCCGCGAACAGATGATAGAGGCCCGGGAAACCCACCTTGACACGCTGGTCTATCGTCTTGAGAACCCGGCTATCCGTAAAATGATGGAGACTTTTTTCGCCGGGACTCTGGATCTGAACATTGCCGACAGCGAAGGGTTCAGGCTGTGCCGGGATCTGGGGCTCGTGGATATAGAGGACGGCTCGCCCATTATCGCCAACCCCATCTACCGCGAAGTGCTGGCCCGGCAGATTACCTACAGCCCGCAGTTGAACATCCCCAAACCGGACTGGAAGTGGGCGAAAGCGGACGGCACCTTGGACATGGACGCGCTGCTCCGAAACTTTCAGGAGTTCTGGCGCAACAACTCCGAAACATGGGAGGAAATGTCCGACTTTACCGAAGCTTTTCCCCACCTGTTATTGATGGCCTTCTTACAGCGCGTTACCAACGGCGATGGCCGCATTGAACGTGAATACGCCGCCGGGCGCGGGCGTATGGATCTGGCGGTTTATTACAAGGGCGCGTGGAACATTATCGAAATAAAGCTGCTGCGGAAGAACAAGATTTTTGCCGCCGTGAAGGACGAAGGCGTCCGGCAGGTACTGCAATACCGGGAACGGATCGATCCTACCGCGCCCTGCTATCTGGTCATCTTTGACCGGCGGCCCGATAAGCCCGATTGGGCCGAACGCGTCACCTGGGAACAGGCTGCCGCTGTTACCGTGGTTGGCTGTTAATACAAAGGAGCTCTGAGTATGAGCAAACGAGAAGTCCGTTTTTTTAACACCACCGGCCCCTGTAACCCGGATATGCATTACATGCTTCCCCCGGAAGAACGTCTGGTGGGCGCGACGCTTCGTAGCGGTCTCCGGAAAGGGCGGGGGAATGTGTAAAGGAGGATTACCGAATTGCGAATTGCTGCTTCCCCGGTACGGCTTAAAAAAGGGCCTTCCGCAATTGCAGAAGGCCCTTTCTCAAAACTAAAGCTGACTTCTTACTTCAGCGCCTGTTCCACCGCCACTGCCACGGCAACCGTGGCTCCCACCATGGGATTGTTCCCCATGCCCAGGAAACCCATCATTTCCACGTGGGCGGGCACGGATGAGGAACCGGCGAACTGGGCGTCGCTGTGCATACGGCCCATGGTGTCGGTCATGCCATAGGAAGCGGGGCCGGCCGCCATATTGTCCGGGTGCAGGGTGCGGCCGGTGCCGCCGCCGGAAGCCACGGAGAA
>JAITOJ010000093.1 GCA_031290005.1 Treponema sp.
CTGGAAATGTATCTTTCCGATTTATATACCACCTTCGTAAATCTGGCGCGGATTCCCTCCCTGTCGGTTCCCTGCGGCGCCACCGTTGACCGCATGCCCATTGGGGTTCAGTTCGCCGGGGCCATGTTCACCGAGGCCAGGATTCTGCGCACCGCAGAGGCCTGGGAACAGGAACATCCGGGGTGCGGGATTCCCCTGGGATAGTCCGCCTCCTTATGCCGGGGATTGATACCGCCCAGCTCCTGCTTTTTGACGACCAGAGCGCTGCTTCCCCGCAGTCCTCCTCTCTGTCGGCGCCCCAAGGGGTAACCTGGAACCTCTGGCACGGGTGCACCAAATTCAGCGAGGGGTGCCGGAACTGCTATGTGTTCCGCCGGGACCGCAAAATCGGCGTGGACAGCCGGAATATCTACAAAACCCGCAGTTTCGCCTTGCCGGTGCTCAGGAACAGAGCCGGGGAATACAAATATCCCGCAGGAACCCTGTTCGCCGCCTGTTTTTCCTCGGATTTCCTGCATCCCCAGTGCGACCTCTGGCGCGAAGAGGCCTGGGCCATGATGCGGAGCCGCCGGGACTGCCGGTTCCTGTTCCTGACCAAGCGGATTGAGCGGTTTATGGACTGCCTGCCTGCGGATTGGGGCGCGGGGTGGGACCACGTGGCCGTGGGGGCCACCTGCGAAACCCAGGAGATTGCGGACTTCCGGCTCCCCATTTTCAAGGACTGCCCCATCCGGCACAAAATCATCATCCACGAGCCGCTTTTGTCGGCCATGGATGTTTCCGCGTTTCTGGACCACACCATCGAGGAAGTGGTTGCCGGGGGCGAGTCAGGCCCCAATGCCCGGCCCTGCCGCTGGGAGTGGTTCACCGCGCTCCGCGACCAGTGCGTCCGGGCCGGGGTTCCTTTCACGTTCAAGCAGACCGGCGCGGTGTTTGTGAAAGACGGGAAGACGTACCGAATTCCCCGGCGGTTACAGCACAGCCAGGCGCGGCGGGCGGGGCTCTGATACCCGGGAGTACAGAATGCCCAGGCTTTCCAGGCGGCGGTTATGGGTAGTTAAGCGTTTTGTGAAGTCGGCGAAGTTTTTGTTCGCCTTTGGAGACCAGAGGACTTCCGCCAGGGCGCACAAGCGGGGAAAAATCATATATTCGGCGATTTTTGAAGCGTAAATATATTCTGTCCACAGATTGCCCTGAGCGCCCAATACCAGAGCCGCTTCGCCGGCGGACATGCCCGGGGAAACCGGGTCAAGGGCATACAACAGGGAAAGCGGCTTGGGGAAAGGCTGGCCCGGTTCTTCCGGGGAATCCTTTAGTTTGTAATCAAAATAACAGCCGTCGCTGTTGGGCGTCATAATGACCGGATGCCCCATTTTTGCGGCGGCATTGCCCCCCGCGCGGCCCCGCCAGGACATAACGACCAGCTCTTTGGGGAGTTTTTCCGCTTCCTCCGGGCGGTCGATAACTTCGTCCCAGCCTATGGCGATTTTCCCGCGCTCTGCCAGTATACCCGCCAGTTTCTCGGTTATCCGGGCCTGTAAACCCGCGGCTTCCCGCACACCCCATTCCTGCATTCTTGCCTGACATTTGGGACATTCTGCCCAGCGCGTGAACTTGACCTCGTCACCGCCAATATGCACATACTGTGATGGAAAGAGCGCCCCCAGGGTGTCAAAGACCGCCGCTGCCAGATCCCAAAGGCCGTCGTTTCCGGCGCAGAGCACGTCCTCAAACACGCCGAACCGGTCTTCCACGCGGTAGGGGCCGCCGGTGCAGCCCAAACCCGGATACGCGGCCAGCACTGACGACGTATGGCCGGGCAGGTCGATTTCGGGAACCACCTCCACATGGCGGCAAGCGGCCCAGGCAACGATTTCCGTAATATCGGCGGTTGTATAAAAACCGCCGTACCAAGCGTCCCGCCGCCGGGTATCCAGGCGCTTTGAGCCGATTTCCGTGAGCAGGGGATACGTGCTGACCGGCAGCCGCCACCCCTGGTCGTCGCTCAAATGCCAGTGAAAGGTATTGAGGTGATGCAGTGACAGGGCGTCAATCAGTTTTTTAATAAATTCGACGGTAAAGAAATGGCGCGAACAATCGAGCATGAGGCCGCGCCAGGGGAACCTCGGATAATCCTCAATAACGGCGCAGGGAATACCGCCGCCATCGTCTCTGGTCATAAAAAGCTGGCGCAGAACCTGCAAACCGTGATACATGCCCGCGTTGTCCCCGGCTTCGACGGTGATACCCTCAGGGGCAATCGTCAGTGTGTACCGCTCTTGCCGTTCTCCTCTGTCCGGCGCCTGCTTCAGCGTGATACGCGCGGCGGGGTCTTCTTGCGGGAAAACAGGCTTCATTTGTTCCCGAAAAACCGCCCGTTCCGGCTCAAAACAAGAATCGCCCGTGATTTTCGGCAGCCCCGTGCAATAAAAGCCGCCGCCCCGGTACTGTACCGAGGCCGGCTGGGGGATTATATTCAGATTCATCAGTATTCCTCCTGGTGGAAATGTATCAACAGCGTCTTAATCTCAAAGGGTCTGAAAGCAAGAGGGATGCGGGAACCGGCGCTTTGCGCGATATGGCCGTTTCCTTCCAGCATATCTGTTTCCATAACCGAAGAGACCGGGCGGTTGAAAGACAGAACGCTCTTCTGATGGCCGCCAAAACTTTCGTAGAGACACACTACCAAGCTTTTGGAACTTTTTCCCGCCGCCGCTTCCGGCGCTTTGACGCTTTCAATGATGACCGCGGGATTATCCACCGAGCAGAGCGAACAACTGGCCGGTTCACCGGCAGTTCCCGGAATATGCTCGCTGCCAACGATTGTGTTAAGCTCATAGGCGGAGCGTACTACGCCGGATTCGGTAAAGCCGCCCTTCCAGGGCAGCAGCGCGTAGGTGAAGCGGTGTTCCCCCTGGTCGGCCTCAGGGTCAGGCGCCAGGGGAGAGCGGAGCAAAGTAAGCCGCATCCTGCCGCCGGACACATCATGGCCATATTTGCAGTCGTTCAGAAGCGCAATCCCGGATCCGGAACCTTCTTCTTCCAGGGCAATCCATTTATGGGCGCAAATTTCAAACTTCGCCCGGTCCTGCATCAGATTTTTATGAGTGTTGCGGAAAATATGCCCGTATTGCACTTCGCAGCGGACTTTGGAAGCGCTCATCGCCGTATCAAAGCTCACTTTGAGGAGCCGGTGTTTTTCATGCCAGTCCGCCCTGGTGTCAAAATCAATGCGCCGATTGTCCGCATAGCAGACCATGTCCTGGGACAAGCGGGACGCCTCGCCGATTTTATACTTCCGGCGGATACGGATACACAACGGGCCGGAGGAGACGACTTCTGTTGATTCAAGGACGTCTTCAGGGACAATATGCCTGGTGTAGTCTGAATCAATATCCCAGGCGTCCCAGAATACCGGAAGGTCTTCGGCGCTGATGAAGGCGTTGAACAGACCGCCCTTTGCGACCTGTTCCAGCCCGTTTTGCGCCGCATCCAGGAGGCTGACAATATGCCCCTGCTTGTCAAATTTGACGCGATAAAAAGGCGTTTCAAGCTGCCCGTCTGTATAGCTGAAAGGACTTTTGGGGGCTTCGCCATCCGGGGCAAACGGCGTAAAACGCGCCCAGCCCATAGAAGGCAGCGTAACGCTCACTGCTGCCTGTTCCAGGCCGTCCAGGTCTGTATAACGCTGCGCCGGATGAACGCCGGATGCGGATTGCAGGGCTTTTACCTGGGATCCCAAAACCGCCGCCGCCACTGTTATGACGCCGCGCCGCTGCCATGAAAGGTCGTTAAACAGGAATATCCCGCCGCCGGGAACCAATGCCTTTTGGGTGACTCTGGAAATGCTTTCCATTTGGGCAAGGATTTGGGCGGAAACAGCTTCCGCTTCTGTATATACCCGGTTGATTGAAGAGCCGGGTATAATGTCGTGGAACTGATTGGTAAGCATTTTTTTCCAGGCTGCGGTCAGTTCTCCCTGGGGATACGCCTCTTTGTCGTCCAATGCGGCCCAGGAAGCTAAAAATTCCGTCCTCCGCAGGGCAAACTCAATGCGCCGGTTATTCCGTTTGGTGCGGGCCTGGGTCGTGTAAGCGCCGCGGTGCAGTTCCAGGTATAACTCGTCCCGCCATTCGGGCAGTTCTTCGGGATGGGCAAAAATCCGTTCCAGGGCCGGTGTGATTTTTGTCCACCGGGTTTTCGGAGCGCCTTCAAGGTTGCCCAAACGGCGCGCCATTTCAATATCCGCCCGGAGCGTACCGCCGCCGCCGTCCCCTTCGCCGGTTGGTTTTATAAATTCCGCCTGAACTTCCTTGTGCTGAACTTCATTCCAGTCCGCAATCAGTTGTTTTGGCTCTATCCGGCCATTATAACCTCCCTGGCGTGAAACAATAAAATGAGTGTTGATACCCGTGCCGTCAATACCGCACCAGATAAACGTATCGTAGGGAAACCGGGTGGTATCGTTCCAGCTTATTTTGCTGGTTACAAAATACTTGATGCGGCAGCCCCGTAAAATCTGCGGCAAAGCCGCGGCATAACCGAATACGTCGGGGAGCCAGAGCGTATCCGCTTCGTAATCGCCGAACATCTCCCTGTTTGCCGCTTTGCCCACCAGAAATTGCCGGATGAGTGATTCCCCGGAGGGGATGTTGCAGTCCGCCTCAACCCACATGCCGCCGTTTGGTTCCCATTGTCCATTTTTGTAAGCTATTTTTACCGCTTCAAACACATCAGGATACTCGTTTTTGACGATTTCAAGCTGGCAGGGCTGACTTTGAATAAAAATAAATTCAGGATATTCTTTTATAAAGCGCAGCATGTTTGAAAAGGTGCGGGCGGTTTTTCGCTCGGTTTCGGCGATGGGCCAGAGCCAGGCGTGGTCGATGTGGGCATGGCCGATAAGGTCAATTGCTGGAACCGTGCCGCCGTTTTTTGCCTGTAAGAGCGGGGCGATTTGTTTTGCGGCTTTTTCCGCTTGTTCTTCCAGTTTTTCGCCCTTTGCCGTGAGTCTCACATTGTCTGTCAGCGCGTCGTAAAGGCCTTTCAAAATCCGGGCCTTGCGGAGGGAATTGTCATCCAACTGTTTGGCCAGATCCAAAAGGGTTTTTACATCGTAATAGAGGGAAAAAATCCCCTCCAAACGTTCCGAAAGAAAACCGCCCTCAAAAGTGTTTGGAAAATCCAGCAGCACCTTTCCGGTATTCACTACGATAGACGGCCCTTCAAAAGGGCCGCAGCCGCCGTGAGGATGCCCTGAATAGGCTTCCACATGAAGGGTGTGTTCCGCGCCGTCCGCGTCAATGCGGATTTTTCGGTGAAAAACATTAAAAGCCCCAGCAGGCAGGCCGTCAATAAACGCGAGCGAGTCAGCATTGGGCGTCACGTTCAGAAAAAGCGGGCGGCCCCCCAGGGGGGCACAATATGCCGTGCGGAACCACCAGCAATACCATGATTTGCCCCACGCTCCCGGGGCGGTAACTTTCCGCCAGTCCGCATTTTCAGGCGGCCTTCGGAATGTCTCTTCCGTAGCGAAAACTTCAAACTCAAGACTGCTGATTTCCCGGTAGGCGTTCCGCTTCAAAAAACTCAGATATTGGTCTATCCGCTGTTCAACTTTTGGTATAAGCATAAAATCCTTTATTCTGTATCACCTATGTTCCAAAACCAGGGCATCCCAGGGCGCAAGCTCTTTTATACCCGCAAACCCCGTATCAACCTTTGCGGAAACGGGTGAAAAATTCAGCAAAAACACGTAATCTGTTTTCCCGTCGCTTCTCACCTGGGCCGTAACCCCCGGCGGCAGGGGAGAAGCAATCACCCGCCTCACGCCGCACTGGTCAACCAGGTCATGGTAAAAGTCATCCAGAAAATCCGTATGTGTCCGCGCCGCCAGGAAATACGCTTCGCCCTTGCCGTAGCGGTTCACCGTAAGCGCGCCCTTTCCGGCGTAGAAATCGGAGTCGTATTTCGCCAGCGCTTCCGCGCCCCGCTGATGCACCAGCTCGCAGAACTCGTGCACCGCGTAGCTTTTGCCGTTCCAGACAAAACTGTTCCGGTCTTCGGGGTACAGCGAATCAATCTCCTCGCACCAGATCCCCAAAACGTCTTTCAGCGGGCCGGGGAAGCCTCCGGTAAATACCAAATCGTTTTCGTCCACGTAGCCGGTTATGTAGGTCGCGACAAACGTGCCGCCGTTTTTCACAAACGCCGCGATTTTTTCGGCAACAGAAACGCCCGCGTCATCTTTTCTGAGCATATAGAGCATGGGGGCGACGACAATATCATAGCCGTCAAAACTCCGCGTCGATTCGATGATGTCCACCGGAACAGCCTGTTTCCAGAAAGCCGAATAATGCTCGATGACTGTCCGGTCATACGCGGTGTTCTGCTGCAAAAACCCCTTTGCGTCGCCGAGCGCCCAGGCGTTTTCCCAGTCGAAAATCAGCGCCACTCTGGAAGGCGTCGAACAGCCCACAATCGGGTCCATCGTTTTAAGCCGCGCTCCCACTTCGGACACATCCCGGAAGACACGGGTATTTTCCGTGCCTTCATGGTCAACCACCGCGCCGTGAAACTTTTCACTCGCCCCCCGCCCTTTTCTGAACTGGAAATACAGCACCGAGTCCGATCCGTGGGCAACGGCCTGCATCGATTGCAACATGTGCACCCCCGGACGGCGGAGTTTTGCCACGCCCTGCCAGTTCGTCGCCGAGGGGGAGGATTCCATCAGCAAAAACGGCTTGTCCTTGAGGCCCCGGTTCAGGTCGTGGTTAAAGGAAATATGCATACCTTCCCATGCTGCGTCCTCGTCCGTGCCGCGCCAGTGGGGATAATTATCCCAGGAAACGACATCCAGCACCTTCGCCATCTTGAAGGCATCGAAACCCAGGTAGGGGCCCATCAAATTAGTCGTGCAGGGAACATGAGGGGTACTTTTTTTGAGCGGCGCCGTCTCGCACCTATAAAAATCGATAAACTGATCGCTCGTAAAACGGCGCCAGCTCAGGTTAAGGCCGTGCAGATTCGTATCCCCCAGTTCCGAAGGGCTTTCAATCTGTTCCCAATCAGTATAGGTGTGGGACCAAAAGCTGGTCCACCATGCCTCGTTGAGGGCGTCCAGGGTTTTATAGCGATCTTGTAGCCATTCCCGGAAACGGGCCTGGCACAGCGGGCAGTGGCATTCGCCGCCGTATTCATTGGAAATATGCCACAGCGCCAAAGCCGGGTGATCTTTGTAGCGTTCCGCAAGGAGCGTATTGATACGGATGACTTTTTCACGGTACACCGGGGAACTCAGGCAGTGGTTGTGCCGTTCGCCGTGCAGATTTTTTGTCCGATTCCGGTTCATTCGGAGGATTTCAGGGTATTTCTGGCTCATCCATGCGGGCCGTGCGCCCGAAGGAGTCGCCAGCACCGCGGTTATCCCATTTTCCGCCAGCATGTCCATCACTTCATCGATCCATTCAAAACGGTACTCCCCCTCATTGGGTTCCAGCGCCGCCCAGGAAAAAATTCCCACCGTCAGGGTGTTAATCCCCGCAAGTTTTGCCATGCGCATATCTTCGCGCCAGACAGTGTCTTTCCATTTGAGCCATTGCTCGGGATTGTAATCCCCGCCGTGCAGTATATGGGGGCATTTGGTAACCGGCGGATAGCGGACCGCTTTAGTCATAGATCTGGCCAAAGAGGAGCGGCGCTGTTTTTGGAAAACCGATGTATTCAGGTTCCGCGTCAAACTCCAGGGCGATAACGGTTGCGCCGATAAGCGCGTCCCGGTCGTTGGGGGACAGGTTACGGAAAATGATCCGGTACTTTTCCTGCGTAAAGGGCAGTGTTTTTCCGCTTGCAAGGATCCGGGCGGATTTAAGATGACCAACCAAACCGGCAATAATAATCTCGCCGTTTTCCGGCCATATCCACTGCCACGCGTAAATCGTATTCCCCTTCCGGCTTAAACTTTGCAGCATACCGCCCACGCCCCAAAGCCCCCGGCCCGTGGTATTGTCGAATTTGTCCACTTTACCGTACAGGGCCTCGCCGTTTTGTTCCAGCCACTTGCCCAGCGTCGTCAAAGGCTCAAGCGCCTCATCGGGAACCGAGCCGTCGCTCCTGGGGCCGATGTTAAGGAGCAGATTGCCCTGGTCTTTCGCGCAGATTGAGAGCATTCTCAAGATTTGCTGGGCGTTTACGGCGTAGGGTTCGGCCTGTTTGGAGTCGATATAACCCCAGGAAAGGCCGTTAAAGGTCATACAGGCTTCCCAGTCCCGCTTGCCGTCGGGGGTCACGCTTTCTTCCGGCGTGCCGTAATCTTCGTCGAGGTGGCTCCGGTTATTGATGATGATGTCCGGCTGCAAAGCCCTGAGGCGCTGGTTCATTTCCACCGTGTTCCAGCCGTCGTAACTGCGCAGGGGCCAGTCGCCGTCATACCAGAGAATGTCGATCCTGCCGTAATTGGTTAAAAGTTCTTCGTTAAGGGCAAAGATATAATCCGTAAGCCGTTTCCGCGCCGCGCTGTCGTAAGAAGCGGCGCCGCCGTCCGGGTGGTGCCAATCCATCAGGGAGGAATACAATCCCACCTTGAGACCCTCGTCCCGGCAGGCTTCCACGTATTCCGCTACAATATCCCGCTTTGGGCCGTAATTAACGCTGTTATAGGGATTTACTTTGGAATCCCAGAGGCTGAAGCCCTCGTGGTGCCGGGTGGTTAGCACGATGTACTTCATGCCCGCGGCCCTGGCCAGCTTTGCCCACGAGCGGGGCGCCCCCGGCCTGGGCAGGAACTGATCCGCCAGTTTCTCGTACTCTTCCCTGGGCCAGATCTCGTGGGCCATGGCCCATTCGTGGCGGCCCAGAACCGAATACAACCCAAAGTGAATAAACATGCCGAAACGGGCTTCCCGCCACCAGGCCATACGCCGGTCCCGGCTTTTTGCGGTTTCCGCCTCATAATCGGCTTTTGAAACAAGTTTTAACATAACAAAGTCCTTTAATAATATGCCGTATTTTATAAGTAAAAATCAGGTATGTCAATTCTATCCTGAGTAAGAGAGCGCCCCCAGGTTTACCTGGGGGCGCCGTTGTCTTGCAAGTTACGGATACAGTTCGTGGGTGCCGTTCGTATCGCCGCCGGGACCGAACTTGGGATAGTTCGCCGGGCCGTCGTAGATGACGTCGTCCTGATAGAACGTGTTGGCAATCTTGCTGAAGTACTTCTCCGGCATGGTGGCGAGCCCGCCAAAGAAGTTTCCGGTGCCGTATTCGCTCCGGCTTATCAGGCTGAAGTACATGATGATGCCGAAGCCATTGGTGAGCTGCTTGTTAAAGGTCGGTCCCACCGTGGTGACTGCCGGCGAAGGAGACTCATACATCTTTAACGAGAGGAAGCCGTAGTGGCTGGGTGAAACACCGATGGAACTCGCCAAAACCTGGGAGCCGTAACTCGCCGGGAACGAGGCGTCCACCACCTGGTCGATTGTCCAGTGGCGGGAAGTTTGAGAGCCAACCGCCCCGGTGGTCGGGTCGTCCACATCCAATTGGGTGGGAAGTTCCGCCAGATAGTGGTATTCGTAGTTGCTCACCCATTTGCCGTTGGGATGCTGGGCGTCGGTGGTGTAGTCTTTGAAATACCGGAGGAACCGGAACACATTCTCTCCCCCCGCGTCCCAGGCATCGGCCTGGGAATAGGATGCGGTCCACTGATAATCAAGAAGCTGCCCTGAATACGAAGGATAGACCGCCTGCCTGCCGCCGCCTGCGCCGCCTTTATTCCCGTATTCATCGTCCATGGCAATGCCGTCAAACCCGTAGAACGCGCAGGCATCCGCCACTTCTTTGGCAAATCTCTGGGCGGCCGCTTCATCGTAGGGATACGCCTGACCGCTGTTATTGGCCGACCAGGGATAAATCGGCTCCATGGGCCAGCTTCCCAAGGTGCCGAAGCACACGCCGTCCCCGGAAGGCAGCAGGCCCATGAGCACACGAATACCCGCGTCTTTTAAGGGTTTGATGTACTCATCGTAGTTCGCCAAAAGCCACTGGATTTCATCAAGGTAGTGCAGGTGGAAGCCGCTTGTGGGGCAATAGTTGTACATTTCGGGGTCGCTTGGGCAATCCTTGTCGTACATGTTGAAGTGGAAGATGACCGCGTTGTCAAAATACTGCTTGCCGCTGGTCTTGAGCTTATAACCGATGGCGTTCCGGGGATCATTGTTGGTGTCAACGCCCATCCACACTTCGTGGATAACCGGAACTCCCAGGCTGTTCTTGATACCCGCGGGTATCACATTTTTGGTGGTAGCCGTGGTGCCGTGATACGTATCCGTTGCGTTTTCCTGGTCTATAGGATCGTTTGCGTTGTAACTGGACGCGGTAATGTCAAAATCCTGGGTATAGGCGGTGATTTCGCTCGCGCCGTTCGCGATGGTCGCGGTCACCGTTACTGTTCCGGCGGATGCGGCGGTGAGCGTGCCGTCAACAATTACCGCGCCGGTTGTCCCCGCGGTTTTCACTGACCACGCGATGGTCTTGTTTGTGGCATTGGCCGGTTCAACCGTGCCCGCAAGAGGCAAGCCCGTACCCACCGTTGCTGTTCCGGGAACCCCCGCAATATTGGTTACCGGCACAAAGGGTACCGGTTCTGTTGTCACCTCAATGTCAAAGTCCTGGGTATAGTCAGCGGCCTCAGCCGCGCCGTTCGCGATGGTCGCCATCACCGTTACTGTTCCGGCAGTCCCGGCTGTAAGTTCATTGTTGCCGACGCCGGCAATTATCGCGCCGGTACCCCCGTCGGTTTTCACCGACCACGCAATGGTCTTGTTTGTGGCATTGGCCGGTTCAACCGTGCCGGAAAGAGTCAAAGTGTCGTTCACCTGAACGGCAAGCCGAACATCCGCAATATTGGTAACAGCCACAAAGGCCGGGGGTGACACGGCAATGTCAAAGTCCTGGGTATAGTCTGCGGTCTCACTCTTGCCCTTCGCAACCGTTGCCGTCACCGTTACTGTTCCGGCGGCTGTGGCGGTGAGTTTATTGCCGGTAATTTCCGCGCCGGTTGTCCCGACGGTTTTTACTGACCACGCGATGGTCTGAGCAGTGGCGTTGGACGGTTTAACCGTGCCCCGCAGGGTCAAAATATCGCCCGCTTTAGCGTCAGTCGGAACGTCTGTAATGCCGGTGACCGCCACAAAGCTGTTTTCCTCTCCCGCGCCGTCATCACAGGAAAACCACAGAAACGGCAGTACGCAGATACATACTGCCGCAATCGAAAAAAGTATACTTTTCTTCATTAATTCCTCCAAAAAATTTCTCCAAAAAGTGAAACACCACCGGCAGAGCCGGTGGTGTACCTTGTCACTTATTCTGCCGTTGCGGTTACCCAGGGTACCGGTATCTCGTGACCGGCATCGCTGTAGTATTGCTCGGCGAAGTCATCGGCTGCGTTGGATCCGCCCGTCACTCCGTCGGCGTTGACCAGCATGTACGCCTTGCCAGAGGTGACTGCAAAATCGGTCGTATTAGTCGAGCTAAACGTGGAGAAGGGCCCCTGTTTGCCCGCGGAAATACGGTGGGTCTTGATGCCCCGGTACTCGGCGGCGGCGGCTGTTTCTCCCGGATAGGTCGTTTTCTCCTCAACCTGGTTCCAGCCCGCCTTGAGCGCCAGGTGCACGCTGTGGTGGTTCACGGTCCATGCGGCAGCTCCCGCTCCAAGGCTATAACGGGTCTTTACCGCATCGGGAATGAGTTCGTAGTAGGTCTGTACCACGCCGAGTTCCTTATCGTGGTCAAGCACGTATTCGTTGCCGGATTTCCCGGTGCGCAGCAGATTCACGTCCTGGGACACGTACACGTAGTAGACTTTCCGCTGGTCCGTGTAGTATTTGTTATCCACCACGTGGTTGATGATACAATAGGTGTCAACACCGGTGCGGCTCGCCTTCTTCCAGTCGGTTGAGCTGTCAACAACCGTTACCGCATCACGGGTAATATGGCACTTGAAATAGTAGTAGGTGCCCGTCAGGTAAATCTGGGGATTGTCCGACTTCCCGGCGTCAACCGCCTCCTTGTTACACGCGATGCTTTTGTCCCCATCTACGATGTTGTATTTGGTGAATGTTTTCGTGGCTTTACCCTGATCATCCAGGATCGAAATTTCGGAACCTTTCGTTGTTTTCACATAGCCGAAACCATCACCATAAGGTTCATCAGTATTAACACTGTTGGGTTTCCATTCTGCGACATCAGGGGAAGCCCACCGAATGTCGCCCCACATCGTCGCGGGCATGGCAAACAGCTCATCAAGGGTAAGGGCGGAAGTATAGACCGAGCCGGCATATGTCGCCACATCATCATTATCAGGCGCCTTAAACTTTACCTGTTCGAGGATTTGGTCGGACCCGTAGCCGCCCCAATCGCTCCAGAGTACGTCGTCCTTGTACGCGTCGGCCACACCGTCGCCGTCGGTATCAAACTCCATGTCGGGTCCGGGACCTATTTTCTGGACCGTCCAGCTGTACTCTTTGTGCTGGTTGATGGTCGCCGGATAATAGAAGTCCTTAACAACCAGAGCCTTCGCGCCGGTTACCGGAGCGCCGGTATTATTGGCAATGGTCGGCTGCCAGAAATAGCCGGTGTTGCTGGCGTATTGACCGGTTCCCACCATCCACATATCTCCGGGGAGGTCTGCCTGGGCTTTAGTGCCGGATCCCGCGACGGCGTCCGACGCGGAGAGATAATACTCCGTCGGGTCGCCGGTAATCGCCATGCCCTTTTCCGGTGTCAGGGTCTCCAGATTGGAAACCGCGGGGGCGGCCAGGGTAACAACGCCCTTCACCATCGTACCGATGACATACCGGCTCTCGGCTTCGGGCTTGGAATAGAGCGGCCAGGTCGAGGCAGTCGTTTGCACAGGAGGCTCGTTTCCCACAGTGATGCTGTCGTTTATTACCCCGCCCAGGGCCATGCTGCTCTGTCCCCGGTAGGCGTCATTGCCGTCCTTCGTGGGAACAAGCTGGCCGGCAAAGTAGTTGCCGTCGTCTTCAGAGTTGGTCAGCAGGTCGCTGCCCTTTGCCATGCGCTGGAGCGTGATGGTGTCGGGCACCATGAAATTGAGCACAAAGCCCGTGCCCAGCCCGCGGCCGCCGTCGGCAGTTTCGCGCACCCACAGGGGCGGCAGTGAAGAATAGCCGTAGCTGTCGGCGGTCGGTTTGTCCAGATAGAGGAAGTTGTTCCAGGTGAGTTCAGACCAGCGCCCGTCGGTAATCCAGACGCTCTGGAGGCCCATGTTGCGGACAAACGCGTTGTTGCCAAAATAGCCGCCTCCGGGGAACTTGACGCTTGTCATGCCGCCGTTGACGCCGGCCCGGAAGAAGGCGTAGTCCCGAATCGTAAGCTGGGGCACATTGATACTCGAGAGGTCAAGGGTGGTCGTCCCGTTTGAACCCCTGAGGTTTGCGCTGTAAAAGAACGCATAGTCGCCAATCCATTCCAGCTTTGTGCAGCCGTCAAAACTGATGTCCGTCAAAGCGGTGCCGGTGGCGGCAATTACCGCAAACGCATAGGAGTTAATCGTGGTAAGCTCGCCGCATCCCGCGAAACTGACTTTTTGCAGACCCTGCAAATCATAGAAAAGATAATCGCCGACCGCTTCAAGGCTGGCGGGCATTGTAAGGGACAGAATCTGATTTCTGTGGGGCCGCGCCGCGTTCAAATTGCCCGTCGTATAGTCATCCAGGTAAAAAGGAACCGGGTCTTCACCGTCGGTGCCGGTCCAGTCTGTGCCGGTGAAATCATAGTGCACACGGACATTATCCGAGCCGATTGCCGTAAAGAGGCCGTTCACCGGGTCTAATCCCGACTCGAGAACAATCTCGGAAAGGTCGTCAAAGTCAAACGCCTCGCCAAACGTCACCGTTACAATGATGGTATCGTTCGGGTTATATTCCGCCACCAGGGTCGCAAAGCCGGACGCCATACCCGCCGCACTGGCAAATTCCAGCTTGGTGGTGATAGTCTGTCCGGTAGGTATTTCACCCACCACCATAACTTCCCAGACGCTGCCATTCCAGATGTAGCAATTGCCGTCAACCGTGTTGTAATACGCCCAGTTCAGTTCCGGAGCAGCCGGATCCGCCGCAAGGCTTCCTTTCCATACGATGCCCACGCCGTTAGCACCGTTGGTACCGTTAGTACCATTAGTCCCGGGAATCCCTGCTTTAGCCAGGATTACCCATCCCGTACCATCCCAGATGTAGGAATTTCCATCCGCCGTGTTGTGGTATGCCCAGTTGACTTCAGGCGATGCCGGCGCTGAAGCCAGTTCGCCTTTCCAAAGCAGGCTGAGCCCGTCCTTGCCGGACGGTCCTTGAGCGCCCTCACCCGATTCACAGGATGAGACAACGACCAGTGCGAGACAGAGAAGCAATGCCGCTCCAATCCGCATTCCCATTGAAACTTTCCGTTTCATAAAATACCTCCAAAAAAATATCTTTCTCCCGCACCGGACAACGTCCGGCTTTGCGCGGGTAGATTCCTTTTTAATGCCCGGTGTTACCGCCCCGCGTAGAGCACTTCCGGCCCGGCGTCCGTTGACACTTCCGGCCCCAAGTCCACATTGCGCGGCCCGTACACCCACTTTGAGGCGAGCGAAAGTTTCGCCGCCACATCCTCGCTCCCCTCAGTCAGATTGCTGAAGTAGATAAGCCCGTAGGCGTAACCCGCGTCATAGTCTTCATCCGCGTCATAATCCTGGTTTCCCCAGCCGAAACGCCTGCCGAAATAGGACAAGTCCCCCGTCGTAACCGTTGAAAGATCTATAATGCCCGGCGCGTAAAACATATGGGTCACGAAGTTTTTCATGACCGAAGCGCCGGTTCCCTCCCAGCCGAAGCTGCCTGAACCATCGTTAAACGGCGGGACTGTGGCGCCGACGTAATAATTCACCTGGTCGGTCACGGAAATAAACTCCATTTGCGGCCGGTGGTCGTCCCGAATCCACTGGTCCATATAGTTTGTCCTTCCGCTGCCCCCCGCAAAGCCTGTCTCGCGGATAAGGATAGGGTTGTCCGCATACGAGCCTATGATTGCCGCCGTTGTCCCGGTGTCGTGTTCCTGATGGCGGAAATAGGTGAGAAAAGCCGAATAATTTAAGGCCCCATCTTTCCAGTAGGCCAGAACCTGCGAAGCGCTGCCGATACTCACCGTGCTTCCGTCGTCCGGCACGCCGTCGCCCTCGTCACTGGCGGGGTCGTAATATTCGGCGGCGCCCATAGAGGGATACGCTCCGGCCCCCGCGCCCTGGTCGTTAAACTCAACGCCGTTCAAACCATACCTGTCCAGCGTGTCCTTTATGGTTTTCGCGAAGGCCTCCCGGTAATTGTAGGGCAGGTTGGCAAAGGTAATACCGCCGCCCCCATTGGTCACGCCCAGGAGGACTTTCATGCCTTTGGCCTGGAGCGGCGCTATTTTTGCTGATTTATCATTCAGAATTGACTGGATTTCGCTCAAGTCAAGGCCAAACGCGAGTTTCCCGCTGCCTTTTGTCACCGTCATCTTTGCCCAGGTGAGCACCACATAATCAAAGAAATAGGGGCCGTACGCGTTATCCAGCCGGTAATTCAGGGCAAGCAAGGGGTCTTGCGAACCCGTAACTTCCAGGGCCGCCTTTGCCCTGATTTCTTCTCCCGTGGTGTTATACGCCGACTTGTCGGTTATGCCCGGAGCAAAAGTCCAGGGCAGTTCAGTGGTATCCGTGGCTTCAGGACAGCCGCTCAAGAACACTATCAGTACCGCGCACACAAACACGTTATATTTCATACTGCTCCCCTCACCAGGCCATATTGATGCCCACCGGAATGGAGAAAGCCACCTGGTGGTCTGTGGTTTCATACGCTTCGCCGGGCATCTTCATGGAATCAACAAAATATTCCTTTGACTGCCCGGTCAAATCCTTGGAGCGTTTTGTTATCAAATCCTGAAAACGCAGCCCCGCGAACGCGGACGTGCCGCCTGAAAAGTAATATTTCACTTGCAGGTCGAGTTTCAGTTCGTCCCTGGTGAATGTGTATTGCTGCTCAATAATCCGCGACGTCGCTTCATCTATGCGGAGCAGGTTCCTTCCATAAAACGCGAGCATTAATTTCCGTCCATTAATCTTTGCCATGTCCCATTCAGCGCCCAGACCGTTCCACAGGAAGATATGCTGAACTTCCGCGTAATTTTTGCCGTCCGAACGATAGTTGTAGTTAAGCGTCCACGCCGCGCCCGCCGCGTCAAACACGCTGTAGTTTTTATCTTTATATATGCTCAAGTTATTATCTGTTCTGACTCTGAGTTTTCCGTCCAGAAGCCCGTTATAGCGCGCGTTAATGTTCACGCCGTGTTTCCAGATGAGCGGGAAGGTCGTTTCAAGATTGCCCGCGGCGCTATAATACTCGTCCAGATATTTGGTGACATTGGCGGAATAACCCAGGGTCACCCCCAAATCCTTGATTGGCGTCACCGTGCCAAAAACGCCGCCCCGGTGAATCCACCGCTCCGCGTCCGCGGAAGTGGCCGCGATAGACCCGCCGGTATCCCAGCCGTATTTACTTGCCGCCTGGTCATATTCCACGATATACGAGACGTTTACTTTGGCGAAATCCCCCGCCTTATAGCCCGCCCTGCCGCCGAATTGGTAACTCAGGTCTTCCGTATCCCCATATTCGTTCACCGTGCCGGCCCGGGGCGTCTGGGTCTTCTGGGGCGTCGCGGTATATTCGCTCGCCGCCAGGTCAAGGGTGATTCCTTTGTAAAAGCCTGAAAGGCCGATTCCGTTCCCCAGAGTGATGTTGTCTGGGTTTTCGTGTACCTGCCAGTCTTTGACAGTGGTTCCCCCGGTATATATCCTGAGCCCCGGGTCGGCCCCAAGGGAATCCGCGTAGGTGAAGTCATTGTCATTGCCCGCAATGATTTTAAGATAGGCGTCTTCGAGGCCGAACTTTACCCAGCCCTGCACGGCTCCGAAATTCGTGATATTCGACTTTTTGAAGGTGTATTTTCCGCCGTACCAGGCTGACTGATAACCCATGGATATATTGGAGTCATCGCCCACCCAGTCCAGGTTTGAGAATGGAAGTGAAATAGCTTGCGTGTCTTGATTGGTTGCCGTTTTGCGCTGCGGCGAATGCCCGTAGGTGGTTTTATCCAGCCGGAACGCGTCGGCGTATAAGGCCAGATTGAAAGTGAAACCGGGTTTTACACCCGGCCCCGCCCCCGTTTCCGTGTTTTCCCCACCCAATCCGTCCCCCCCCCCCCCCCCCCCCCCCCGGACGAGGACTAGGCACATGCTAAGAAGAAACACTTTCCCTATCTGTTTCATTTTCTCTCCTTTTACTTCATTCCAGGAGATTACTTCCCGGAAACATTCATTATTACACGGTTATTCCCGGTTGTCAAGGGAAAAAACTTGACATGTGGAAAAAATTGAAAAAATTGATTTGTCCCGCACAGCCGCTTTCCTAAAGCGAGGCTTTTTGCTATACTTTCCATTATATGGAAACAATACCTCTGAACACGGAAATGCCCTCCGATGCGGTGAATGAACTGCTGTTCAAGCTCAAGGTGCGGGACGTGATGACCGCCCCCATAACCACCGCGTCCCCGGAGGATTCAATGCGGGCGCTGCAAATCCTGATGAAGACCGGAAACTTCACCGGCGTGCCCATCGCGAAGGACGGCAGGCTGCTGGGCATGGTCTCCATGCAGGACGTGATTAACGCCTTTGACGGCGGCTGGATTGACGAAAGCGCGGAAAGACATATGACCCGCAGCGTGATTGTCCTGCAAGACTCCATGCCCGTGTCCTTCTGCGTCACCTACTTCAACAAATACCATTTTGGCCGTTTTCCCGTGCTGGACGCGGATATGCGCCTGGTGGGCATCGTCACCCAGTACGATGTGATTACCGCCCTGCTGGAAGCCATGAACGTGGAGCTGGAAAAACTGGAAAAGGCGGCCCACGAAAAGGAGAAGCAAAAGGCGAAAAGCGCGGAGCCGGCTCCCGGCCAGGCGCAGGTCATCGAATTCAAGACCGAAAGTTTCAACTTCGACACCGCCGGCAAGGCGTCCACGGAAATCAAGAAGATACTCAAAGCCCGGAACATTGATCCCGCCCTGACCCGCCGGGTGGGCATCGCCAGCTACGAGCTGGAAATAAACCAAGTGGTGCACTCCAGCGGCGGGGTGATGCGCTATTTCCTGGAGCCCGATAAACTGGTCATCGAAGCCCTGGATACCGGGCCGGGCATCGCCGATGTGGCCAAGGCCCTGACCCAGGGATTTTCCACCGCCACCGAGCGGGTGCGCGCCCTGGGATTCGGCGCGGGCATGGGGCTTCCCAACATTATCCGCGTGTCCGATGACTTTGACATCCAGTCCAAACTGGGGGAAGGCACGGTGGTGCATTCGGTGTTCTACCTGGACGGCAGGGGCAAGAGAAACGACAAGGAGGCGGCGGTATGACCGTAGGCGAAATGGCAAAAGCCCTGGGGCTTTCGGCAGTGTATCTGGCGGACGAAGCGCGCCCGGTTCCCGCGGCGTACACCTCGGACTTGCTGAGCGACGCCATGGGCAACGCTCCGGACGAAGCGGCGCTCATCACCATTCAGGCCCACAAAAACACCGTGGCCGTGGCCACCCTCAAGGACAGCCCGGCGATTATCCTGTGCAACGACCGCCCTGTCCCGGACGACATGGTGGAAGCGGTGAAGTCCGAGGGCATCTCCCTGTTTGTGACCGGCGACAATCAGTTTACCGTGAGCGGCAAACTGTACCCCCTGTTCGGCCGGTAATCCGCGGTTCCCCATGGTCATCCGCGCGGACTTTCACCTCCATTCCTGCCTGTCCCCCTGCGGTTCCCTGGATATGTCCCCTTCGGCGATTGCCTCGGAGCTCTCCCGCAAAGGCGTCGGCCTGGCCGCCCTGACCGACCACAATTCGTCCCTGAACTGCCCGGCGTTCAAGGCGGCCTGCGCGCGGCACGGCGTTATTCCCCTGTTCGGCATGGAAGCCCAGTCCGCCGAGGAAGTCCACGTGCTCTGCCTGTTCGCGGGCCTGGAAACCGCCCTGGCATTCGGCGAGGAAATCTATGCCCAGCTTCCGCCGGTGCGGAACGTGCCGGAAAAGATGGGCGACCAGGTGTACGTCAACGAGGATGACGAAATCATCGGCGAGGTGGAGAACTTTCTGGTGATTTCCGCCCAATACGATGTGAACGAGCTTGCCCGGCGGGTGCACAGCCTGGGCGGCCTGGTGATTCCCGCCCACGCGGACCGTTCGGCTTTTTCCCTGACCAGCCAGTTCGGTTATGT
>JAITOJ010000111.1 GCA_031290005.1 Treponema sp.
CTCTCCGGGCATCCCGTATTCGGGTCATTGTGGGAACAAATCGTGCTTGCCAATATAAAAGGCCATTTGCCCCAGGCGGAGGTCTGTTATTACCGGACTGCCGGAGGCGCTGAAATGGACTTTGTGGTCAAAAATGGCAGCACTCTCTTCGCGGTGGAATGCAAGGCTTCGTATAGTCCGGCGCTGACTAAAGGCAGCTTTGCGGCTCTGGAAGACATTAAACCGGCCCATACCTTTGTGGCCGCCCCGGTGCCAAACGGCTGGCCCATAAAACCCGGCATTGACGTGGTTTCCCTGGAGGAATTGCGGGCAGGGCTGGCAAAAGTTATATAAAAAGTTATCAAAAACCTCTTGAAACAATTTTGACTTTATGATAAAGTATGTATGTAATATCATAAGAATTCTTTGTACTGCGGGGGTGTAGCTCATCTGGCTAGAGCGCTTGCATGGCATGCAAGAGGTAAGGGGTTCAAGTCCCCTCATCTCCATAATAATCAGTTTGAGGCGGTGTAATGAGTGCTTGGAGATGATTTTGACCATGGTCTTTCAGAAAGTATTAGTCCTCAACGGGTAACCGGGCAATCGCAGACAATATTTGCGCCTGTTACAAAATTCTTTGCAGATTCTATTGACCCGGTTTTTAGCGATGCCTCTTATTATAAACAGGCCCTTGGCGGCGGGTCTGCTGAAAAAAACGCAATAGCCCAGCAACTCCACGGAACGCTGGTAAAGTATCTGTCGTCCAAGGATATAAGAGAACGGAATTTACTTGCCCAAAAACTTACCGCTGTTTATTGGGAATTTCTGAAGTGTATGATGCCGGAGGCGTTATTAAATTCTCTGTCAAAGCAAAAACGGATGCTTTTGCGGTTTGCCGTTGTATTGCCGGCACTGCTTACAGATGCACAAAAAAAATTGTTTTCGTCTGTTATCATGGAAAATACAACCGGAGAGCCTATCTACTATCTTGATGAATGGCTTGAAGAAATCGCGGCAGGCCGGCTTGAATTGTCGGTAGTAAATGACGCTAAAGTTGGAGAACAAAAATCTGCTGAAAATGCGGGGGAAAGTTTCATGCGGCTAAAGCATCAGCAAAATAATGCCCACATAAAATTACAAACCATCCGTGGTGACTTGGAACGGACAATGCAGGGGCGCAATAGAGCCGAAACTGAATTAAAACAGCTTGTGGAATCGTTCATTATACATGAACCGGTACGGAGTCTGCAATTCTGCACAGAATCTCTGACTGAAGGGCAAAAACATCTGCCGGTGGCGATTTCCAATCAGCTCAAAATTCTTTTACAGTTGGATACCGAAATTACCGGGCATCTCCATCAGTACAGGCTTGCTTCCATGAGTTCGCATTCGCTGGAGGAAAAAATAAACAGTAACTCAGAGGATAGCGGCATACTTGTTCAGAACATGGACGAAGAAATCAATACCGTGTTTGAAATGATGGAACAAACTGTCGGAAGCAAGGAAAATCCGTTTCCAATTTTTACCAGTGAATTTTACCATTGTGAGCCGCGTACTACCGGTTTCCGGGAAAATGTTATCGATATGCTGGCAAAAATTGAGGCTGTTGACCTTGGTGTCTTTTGCCGGATACACAAAAATGTTTCTAATCGTATTGTTCCCCATGTGCTGCTTCTTCCTTCTTATGGAAACACAGGGTTTTGCTGGGAGCCTTTCCGCCGCCCCAATGTGATTACCTCACCGGGCCGCATTGTTATCCCCATGTATCCCAAAAATCTGCAAACTGCAATACTGAATGCGGTGGCGGATTTGCGCTGGCAGACCGCAAAAGAAAAAGCATCCTTTCACTGGATGTCTGAGGGATTGACCGGAAACTATTATGAATGGTTCTCACGGCAAAAGCTTAAAATGGATATCAAAGAGCATTTTATAGACTCTTATATTATCTGGATAACAAAGGAAAGCAACGGTATTCCGCAGTTGGATAGCAAACTGCGTGAGATTTTCTGGCGGCAAATCCCATTTTCAAAGCCCGTGGTAGAACGGCTTAAAAGTCGGAATGCCGTTTATCAGGAATTATCCCAGCGCGACGGATCATAGCGGACGGAAACCCCATACGCAGTAAATACACCAGTGTCTGTTCCGGCGTTTTTTTTCCGGAATGGCAATATTTTTCCGCAGCCCGTTGGCAGTATGATTCTTCCGTGGTTTCTTCAAAAAAGGCGTCCAGTGCGGCTTGGGCGGTTTCCCGATCTATGCCGCGGACAGTAAGTTCCGCCGCCAGGCGCGACCGGCCTTCGTATTTCCGCAGTGCCCTGGTTCGGATCCAGGCGGCGGCATACCGGTTGTCCGACAGCGAGCCTTCCCGCTCAAGGGAGTCCAGGGCTTTGTCGATTGCCTCATCCGAAAAGCCTCTTTTGGAAAGTTTTTGGCGCAATAAAAAACGGCAGTGTTCACTCCGGTTGAGCAACTCTGCCGCTTTTGTATATGCCTGAAATTCTTCGGTATTGTTTTCTTTGTCCATCCAGGGAAAAGCAAAAATTAACGCTTGCTGAACTGGAATCTGCGCCGTGCACCGCGCTGGCCGTACTTCTTGCGTTCCACCATGCGGGAATCCCGGGTCAGATAGCCGTTCGCCTTGAGTGACGCGTAGTTGCTTTGGTCAACCTGGGTAAGGGCGCGGGAAAGGCCGTGCAGACACGCTCCCGCCTGACCGTTCAGTCCGCCACCGTATACGGTAATCAGCACATCAAACTTGTTTTCGTTTGACGTCACCATGAGGGGGCGGCGCACAATAAGCGCCTGTTCGGAAATCAGAAAATATTCTTCCAATTTTTTGCCGTTTACCTCAATTTTACCGGTTCCTTCTCTCAGATACACACGGGCAACTGCGGTCTTTCTTCTTCCGGTTCCAATTCCGATATTCTTTAACACCTTTTACTCCTTGTGTTACAGGTCCTGATTAGATTTCCAGCGGCTGGGGATTTTGCGCGCTATGGGGATGGGCAGTTCCCGCGTATATTTTCACATTTTTCAACAGCTTGCGGCCCAAATACCCTTTGGGAAGCATTCCTTTAATAGCGAGCATGAGGGGCGCTTCGGGATGGCGCTCTATTTTCTTGGCAAAGGTGAATGTCTTTAATCCGCCCACATACCCGGAATAATGATGATAGAGTTTGTCAGTCTCTTTAGTTCCCGTCACCGCAACCTTGCCAGCATTGACAATCACGATAAAATCGCCCATTTCCTGATGGGGGGCGAAAGTAACTTTGTGTTTGCCCCGCAGCATGTAGGCAGCCTTTACCGCCACCCTGCCCAAGGGTTTATCCGCCGCGTCAATCATATACCAGTTGCGGACAGCGTCTTTTTCATTTACAAAAATTGTTTTCATACCATACCTTTACAAACGTAGTGTGAAAGTCTAGCGAATCAAAAAAAAAAAGTCAACAGACATACGCCGGATTTCCGCTTTTTTTAACCCAGGAGGCTAGTTTTTCTTTGCGTCCTCCACAGCTTGGGCGGCAGATTCCTCTTTTTTTGCTTCGTTTTTATCTTTTATATCCGCAAAACCGATGAAAACCGCCAGTAAACCAACAAAAGCCGACAGCACCGGCAGGCAGCCTTTGAGGAACAATACAATTTCCGTCCCCCAGTCCAGCATAGACGGCAGAGCGGCGATAACCGTAAAAGCAATAAACAAAAGACCGATAATAAGCGCTACCATAGATAAGATACCTCCAAAATGATTATCTGAAATCTGCCATATTTTTCATTCCTCGTCAAGCGGGATTTTATCAAGCAAAAAAAGCTCCGAGAAAAAATCCCCTGGTTTTGGTGTATTGCGGAGCGTACATTCCAAAAGCAGGCCCGCGCGCATCAATTCGTCCCCGCCCCGCGTTCCACAGTTGAGGGCCGCGTCTGTTTCATCATACCCGCCCGCCTCCCACACCGTCACCGCGTACTCCGCCGCGCTGTCAAGGCCGGCCAGGGGCAGCCGCCAGGGTTTCTGATTCGGATTGGAGAGTATCTTGTATACCCCGACAATGGCCTCGTCCCCGTCCGGCGAACGTACCATCCACGCGGCCCGGCGGGAGTCAGTGTCCAGGGGGCTCACCAGGCGGCTGAACACGCCATACTGAAAGGTTTTGCGGCGGGTCTTGTAAAAGGCAATCTGCTTTTTTACGGCCTCCCACTCCGCTTCCGTCAGTGTTGCGGGGTCAAGCTCATAGCCCAGGCTGCCGAAGAAGGCGGTCATGGCCCGGAAATGCAGGGGCGCCACCCGACCGGTCTGGTGATTGGGAACCGCCGACACGTGGCAGCCCATGCTGCTGGGAGGATAGATGAGGGACGCCCCCTCCTGAATGATGAGCCGTTCCAGGGCGTCCGTGTCGTCGGAAAGCCAGCCCTGGGGCGCGAAGGCGAGCAGGCCGGGGTCAAACCGCCCGCCGCCGCTGGAACAGGACTCAAAGAGTATGTCCGGGAAGGCCCTGGTCAGCCGGGCATAAAGGTCATACACCCCAAGGACATAGCGGTGGAAAAACTCCCCCTGCCGCTCCGGCGGGAGGGACAGGCTGTACGGCTCGGTGAGGAACCGGTTCATGTCCCATTTGATGTAGGATATGTCCGCGCCGCCGATTATTCCTGAAAGCACCTCAAACAGGTGGTCCACGATTTCACGGCGGCCCATGTCCAGGACGTACTGAAACCGCTGCTCCGTGCGCTCCCGCCCCGGAACGCCCACCGCCCAGTCAGGGCGGGCGCGGAACAGCTCGCTGTCGGGGCTCACCATCTCAGGCTCTATCCACAGGCCGAACTTAAGGCCCATGGCCGTTATCTTCCGCGCCAGGGCCGCGACTCCGTCCGGCAGCTTGCCCCGGTGGGGAAACCAGTCCCCCAAAGACGAACGGTCATCGTCCCGTTTGCCGAACCAGCCGTCGTCGAGCACAAAGAGTTCGATGCCTAGGTCTTTGGCCGCCCGCGCCATAGCAAGAATCTTCGGCTCCGTAAAATGAAAATACGTCCCTTCCCAGTTGTTAAGGAGAACCGGGCGTCCAGCGTCGCGCCACGCGCCACGGGCAAGGCGGCTCCGGTAGAGCCGGTGGAACTGCGATGAAAGTCCGTTCAGCCCCTCATCAGACCAGGCAAGTATGGCTTCCGGGGTATCGAAGGACGCGCCCGGTTCCAGGGACCAGGAAAACGTATCAGGGTTGATTCCGGCCCGGAGGCGCGCAATGTCCCACTGGTCGACTTCAACGTCTATCGTAAAATTGCCCGAATACACCAGGCTGACCCCCAGAGCCTCTCCGGAATATCCGGTGGTTCCGCTCCGCCGGAGAACAAGCGCCGGGTTAGTCTGAGCTCCGGAAACACCCCGCCGGGACGCGATTCCCTGAAAGCCCGGACGAAGCGGCACGTCGTCTCGCTGGAATTCCCGCGCCCACGAGCCGGTCAGGGTGACGGCGTTCCAGCGCGGGTCGGGCAAATCCAGGGACAGGCTCATGGCGCTTTCCAGGATGACTTCGCCGTTGCCGAGGTTTACAAACCGGGCGCGGCGGGCCAGGGTGTTGGCGCCGGCAAACATCGTGTAATATAAAATGACGGTGAGGCCTGAAGGGGTATCCCGCAATTCCAGTTCCAGGGTTTCCGCTTCCCCCTCGTTTTCCGTGTACGTTGCGGGAAGCCCCGGAATCCCCGGTTTGCCGCGGCAGATTTTGTGGCTCTGATACCGCGGTTCAGCCACCGCGCCGCCGTCGCTGAACCGCGCCGAAAAAGCGCTTTGACGGAAGTCGCCGGATCCATACGCAGGGTACTCAAAGCGGGCAATGGCTTTGTCATTGTTGGAGAAGCCCGCAAAGGGGATGGGGTCAAGCAGCGGGTATGCCCGTCCGGCAGACAGCGGTGCGCCGCAATACACCTGCACGGGAACGCCGTTTTCCGCAATGCCCAAGATATAACTGAACGCCCTGTTGGTCAAATGAAACTGCCGGGTTTTTGCGTCAAACTGAATAAGCATCTCTTTCCTCCGTGAACTTTTTGTTACTGTATCCTATGGCCGGAAAAAATGCAAACAAAGAACGTTTACGGACAATGCAGAAACCCTGGGGTAAATTTAATTGACCGCCTGCCTTGCCTTACGCTAGAATGAGCCGCACATGGAGGTATACGATATGCAATACGGTTATTTTGACGCCCACAGCCGGGAATATGTGATTACCCGGCCCGATACGCCCGCGCCCTGGGCGAATTATCTGGGTTCCCCTGAATACGGGGCGATTATCACCAATAACGCCGGCGGATACAGTTTTGTAAAAAGCGGGGCCGCCGGACGGATTCTGCGCTACCGCTTTAATGAGGAAGACCGGCCGGGCCGCTATATCTATCTGCGGGACGATGAGACCGGGGATTACTGGTCCGCCACCTGGCAGCCCGTGGCTAAGGATTTGAAGGCATACCAGGCCGAGTGCCGGCACGGTACGGGATACACCCTGGCAGAGGCGGCCTATGGCAGCATCAAGTCCCAGGCGGCCTATTACGTACCCCACAGGGCAGCCCATGAAGTGTGGAATCTGAGTGTCACCAACACGGGGAACACGGCGCGGAAGCTCTCGGTCTTTGGATATGCGGAATTTACCAACGACAGCAACTACGAGCAGGACCAGGTGAACATGCAGTACACCCTGTTCATCACCCGGACATATTTTAAAGGCAGCTATATCCTGCAAACCATCAACGAAAACTGCGTCAACGCGGTGAATAACAACGCCAAGGCGTCCCGGTTTTTCGGCCTAGCCGGGGCAAAGGCGTCCAGTTTTTGCGGCGACCGGGAGTCTTTCATCGGTAATTACCACGACTACCGGAATCCCCAAGCCGTGGAAGCGGGGAAGTGCGACGGCCAACTCAACTACAACATGAACGGCTGCGGGGCGCTCCACACGGAAGTTGCCCTGGAGCCGGGGGAGACCAAAACCTTCAGCTTTTTGCTGGGCCAGAAGGAAATCCCGGAAGCCGAAGCCTTAATCGCCCGATACAACGCCGACAGCAGCCTGCCGCAAAAGGAAATCGCGGTACTCAAGGTCTACTGGCACAGCAAGCTTGATACTTTTAAGGTGAAGACCCCGGACGAGGACTTTAACCACATGATTAACACCTGGAACGCCTACCAGTGCTTTACCACCTTTGTGTGGTCGCGGGCGGCGTCCCTTATCTACTGCGGCCAGCGGAACGGCTACGGCTACCGGGATACGGTGCAGGACATTCAGGGTATCATCCACCTGGCCCCGGAGATGGCAAAAAAGCAAATCCGCTTCATGCTGGGCGCCCAGGTGCACCACGGTGGCGCACTGCCCCTGGTCAAATATGACCACAACGCGGGCCACGAGAACAGCCCCGAGGACGACTCCTATGTCCGTCAGACCGGCCATCCCTCTTACCGGGCGGACGATGCCCTGTGGCTTTTCCCCACAGTCTACAAATACATTGCCGAAACCGGAGATTTGGCCTTTTTGGACGAGCGTATCCCCTTTGCCAACAAGGACGAAGCCACGGTCTACGGGCATTTGCTCCGGGCAGTCAGCTTTTCCCTGGAGCATTCGGGGATTTACGACCTGCCCGCAGGGCTTCATGCGGACTGGAACGACTGCCTGCGCCTGGGCGCCCAGGGAGTGTCGGTCTTTGTGGCCTTCCAGCTCTACTACGCTTTCACCATCATGCGGCAATTTGCCGAGGCCAGGAAGGACAACAAGGCCCTGGCCGATATGCAGGACTTGCAGGCAAAATTCGGCAGGATTATCGAGGAACACTGCTGGGACGGCGATTGGTTTGTCCGGGGGATTGCCGAGAACGGGGAAGTGGTGGGCTGCCGGGCAAACCCGGAGGCCAGCTTCTGGCTGAACCCCCAAAGCTGGGCGGTGATTTCCGGTTATGCCAAGGGAAGCCGGGCGGAGGGCATCCTGAATCTGGTGCGCGACAAGCTGAATACTCCATACGGCGTCCGCATTATGGCCCCGTCGTACAAGGAACATCCCTTTGAAGGTGCCCTGGCTCTGCTCTTTAACCCTTCTACCAAGGAAAACGGGTCGATTTTTCTGCAAACCCAGGGCTGGATTATCCTGGCGGAAGCCCTGATGGGCCGCGGGAACCGGGCTTTTGAGTACTACAAGGAAAGCTGCCCCGCGGCGCAGAACGGGATTGCGGAGATTCGCAAACTTGAACCCTACGTGTACGGCCAGTTTACGGAAAGCGTGGAAAGTTCTTTCGAGGGCAGGAGCAATGTGCACTGGCTCACCGGTACGGCCTCCACGGTGATGGTGGGCTGCGTGGAGGGTATTCTGGGTATCCGGCCTGACTTGCGCGGCCTTGCCCTGTCTCCGGCGATTCCTTCGGACTGGAAGGAAGTGACCATAGACAAGCAATACCAGGGCAGGCGACTCAGGATTCGCGTGACCAACCCCCATGGCCGGGACAACGCGGCCCAGGCAAAACTCACGGTGAACGGAGATGTCATGCAGGGGAATTATATACCCAACACGGCGCTCAAAGCGGAAAACGAAGTGGTTCTGGAGTTATAACCAGCAAAAGACGTCAGGCTGGAATATAATGCCGCAAAGAACGTGTCATCCGCCAGGGCGAAGCGCATACCGCTTCTCCGCGCCCCTTCCCCGTCGGTGTCGTCCCGGTCGCCCACAACGAGGACGGCGGCGGGATCGCAGCCCAGTTCAGCGGCTATGGTGAGGAAGGGGCGTTTGGCCGGCTTCAGTGCGCCGAAGGTGTCCGGGCCATAGAAGCTGACGCGGCCGGCGGGGGAAAGGCCGATTGCGGCAAGCCGCCCGGCGGTATCGGGGTAGTCCGAGTAGATTGCGGCGGGGATTTCCGCCTGGGCGAGGGCGGCAAATAATTCCGCTGCCAGGGGGCGCGGGGAATAGTGCTTTTTCAGGATTGAGCGCATCCGGCGCATATAATTTTCAAAATACCATTTCTCTATTGTTTCCGCACTTTTGCCGGTTTGCGCCGCAATGCGGCCGAAGAATTCGCGGTGATAGGCTTCGGGGGTCTGGAAGTCAGCGCCTTTTAAGGTTTTGCGGACGAACCGCTCTGCCCCGACAAGGCGGATATTCAGCAGGTTCGCCAAAACCACCCGTTGGGCAAGGCCGTGAAAATCGTAGAGGGTGCCGTCAAAGTCGAAGATGACCGCCCCGATTCCCTCGAAAGCCGAAAGGCCGGGAACCGGGACGGCGGAAGAATGGCTCACTGCTTAATCAGTTCGTCGAACATGGCCTGGCGTTTTTCATCCTGCATGAGCAGGTTCAGCTTGAACTGACCGTCCCGGTAGCCCAGGTCGATGCAGGCGGCTTTGAATTGCTCGAAGGAATCCCTGACCAAAAGGGACGTATCCGGCGCTTTAATCCGGTTGGACTCCCGCTTGGATTCGTACTCGGGATTGTACTCTCGAAGCCGCTTGTCCACGACTTTGGTAAATTCCTCGGCCCGGGACTGGGAAACGGTTTGATCCGTAAATTCGTAGTAGAACCGGTAATTTGACTTTTCCGCGCTGGCAAAGCCGACAAAAAAGTTAAAAGGAAGCCCCAGCTCGTGACTGCACGTTGTTACGGCTTCAATAAATTGCCGCTCATGCAGCTTTTCCCCGGTCAGGCTGATAGTCCCGTTCACCTTCTGGACGAATTTAATCAGCGGGTATTCGTTATAAAAGCCGGTAATTTCCACCAGGTCGTTCATATTGTAACGGTACAGTCCCGCGGAAGTGGTTACAATCGGGCAGTAGCGCTCGCCTTTCTTGACTTCCCAGAGCTGATAGATCCGAGGTTCCTTGTTTTCCAGGTCAGACTCGTGGATAAACTCAAAGTAGGTTTTGTGTCCCAGGGGCACGGTGTCCAGGGTATTGCTTTTTAATACCAGGCCGGCCTTACATTCGGTGGCCATATACCCCATTTCATGGAAAACGGTCTGTTCCGGGAAGGA
>JAITOJ010000094.1 GCA_031290005.1 Treponema sp.
GCGGAAAAGGCTGACCAGTCTGGTAAACTTGGCGTCGTCCTTCCGCGTGAACATCTGGCCCGTGCCCGTTGTCAGCCATTCCTCGTTTACGCCAAACTCCGACGCAATGAGCTTGACCAAGCGTCCGTTGACCTTGGTGATCCCCGCTTCTACACCGCCAATATACCCCTTGGAAAGGGATAAATATGTTGAAAAATCTCTCTGGTTGAGTTTAAGGGCTTCACGTATCAGCTTGATACGCTGGTTGATTGGCAAATTTGCGGTATCAGTATCACACATTACCGCATAATAACACCATCGATGATTATTTTTCAAGCAAATTTTGCCTATTTTACGGTTTTTCTCTTGACATGATTTATTATTAGTCATAAAATGTATAACAAGAAAGCAACGATATTGATACGGTGGTGTTAATGATGGAAAGTGCGAAGACCGCCAGATTATGGGCAGGTTTTCATCATTTGAGTGAAAGGGACAAGGATGTGGTTCTCTGTTTTGCGGAACTGACCCGGAAGCTGCCGGAGAACACTGTTCGGCAACCGGCGTTACGCGAGGGTGAGCGCCGGAAGCAAAAAACGATGTAACGCGGAGAGAGTATCCGTTTACATAAATTTATTTTCTTACCTATAGGAGGGTAAAAATGAAGAAAGCGGTATTTGTTTTAGTTGTTTTGTTTGTTGGTTGTCTATCAATATTTGCTCAAAATATTGATAGGTCTAAGTATCAGGCCATTGATCCGTTTGATTATAAATTAAGCATCAAACAGGTTAAGAATGGGGCTGTGCGGCAATATAAATCTACCGTACTATTCTCTATGCAGTCGGGAAGCAACTATTACTTCAAAAGTTTGGACGGAAATACGACCATGTCGATGGAAGTTACCAAAAGATTTGCCCCAATGGCTGACAACCAAAAGGTAACAATCTATTATACGGCAACAAAAAATGCCTATATGGATATTGATTCCGTCGTCTTAGACGATATTGATTATTAGAGGGAAGTTCAAATGGAAATCAAAGATTTGGTCGATGAAGTTATTGCCTGTAAAAACAAGACAATAACCTGGGTATTGTTCGAGGCTTTTATACCAAACATTGGTATTGAGCATATATTTTAATAGTCAGGCGAAGACTTTAACCGCAAAGGAAAACGTATGAAAAAGACAGTGATTTTACTGGTTTTGTTTTTCACAGTAGTATTTGCTTCTTGTGGAAAAAGTCCAGGCAAAAAAACAGAAAATTCAGAAAAAACTGGATTACAGCAATTTCTGGATAAAGCGGCAGACATGGTTGAAACCGCTTCAAGTGGCTTGACAGGTTCTGACAGGGATGCATTAGCTATGTCTTTGAGTGTGATGGGCTATGATTATCTAAAGCCTCAAATCCTTGGGCAAGAAATCCCTAAGATTAAGAAATCGGATTATCCATTAAAAAAATCAAGTTCGGATTATGCCATATTCGGTCTTAGAGTTTTAGGGCTAAAATCAGGCGAATCAATGAAGGCGTCTTTTAATTATAAAATTACAAGCGTGAATCTTGAAGAATGTACAATGGAAGTTGAACACTCTGATTTTACTTCTGATTCAGAATCCGGACCATTAAGCGTTTATTATTTTGGAGACTCATCTGTATTTGGGACTTCAGGACCAACTGTCGGCCAGAAATTTTTGGGCTATGTCAGTTATCATGCCAGTACGATTAAGGTAGGAATAGCTCTGCCCATAATCGTAATTGATGGCATACAACTTTAATAATAGCCCTATATGGGTTGTTATATATTTTTTTAAGGAGGCACTTAATGGGTGTCGTAGCAATTATTTTGGGAATATTTGGAATCATTTGTGCATGGTTTCCAATTATTCAGTATGTCGCATTGGCGTTGTCGGTAATAGGTATATTACTGAGCGCAATCGGCCTGAAAAACTCGGGTGTAAGCGGGAAGGGCAAAGTCTCGGCAATAGCCGGTCTTGTCATCTGCGTCATTGCAACCGTTCTTTCAGGAATTGGCGTGTTTGTTTGTTCTGCCGCTGTCGCTGGTGCGGCTAATGCCGTGTCAAAGGCGCCCGGTGCTTTGCAGGATTTACAAGATGCGGCAGGTGCTCTTGAAGGTGTAAAGAATACTCTCGACAATTTGACAAAATGAAGCGGGTGCATGGAACAGCCTGTTTTATCTGGCTGTTCCATGCAAATCAAAATTATGTTCCCAAGTTTTATAGTTTTTGGAAAAATTATAGGCCTGTACCAAATCATGGTTCTTTTCGGGGTATTCAGTGCCGGAATTTATTCTTCATTGGTTGCCGAAAAAAATAAAATCAATGGCGCGGATGTGATTATAGTATTATTGGTTGCAGGCATTGGTGCAATACTGGGCAGCCACTTATTGTATATCATGGTTAATTTCAGCCAGATAATTGAAGCGCAGATTAAATATTTAGAAGTGTTTCATCTGTTCTTTAATGGAAGTGTATTTTATGGTGGTTTAATTGGTGGTATTTTAACAGTTACCGTTTTCAAAAAAAAGTTTGTGGGTATCGATGAAATTATTGATATTGTTACCCCCACAGTACCCTTATTCCATTTTTGGGGACGTATAGGATGTTTTTTCACTGGTTGCTGTTTTGGAGTTGAGAGTTCATTCGGATTTACATTTGACCATGCTATTATTGAAAAAGCGAACGGAATTAATCGATTCCCAGTTCAGCTATTGGAAGCGTGTTTTAATTTAGGTATATTTATATTTTTAGATTATTTGAGACGAAGGAATTTTTTTAAAAATAGATTATTATATTTGTATCTGTTAATATATTCTGTAGGGAGATTTTTTATAGAATTTATTCGTGGTGATGAATATCGTGGTAAATTGCTTTTTTTATCAACATCGCAAATTATCAGTGTTATTATACTGTGTGTTGCAATTACCAAGTTGTCTAAAAAGGGGCCGCCCAGACATCCGTGTCTGGACGCTTCGTAGCAGATTTGTCAATAAAATAGGTATCGCCTCACCCGCCCTAAAGTCGGGCCTTTGTGCGGACGGGAGAGTAAAAATTACACCCATATTCGTTCAACAGGATATTCTCCTTGGCAATTTTTTATCATCTTCAACGAACCAAATAAATGATTGCGTATCTATTAACAATTCCATTTACTGATAATCCTTAAAATCCTCTAATGGGACGTTAAAATCTCCACTCATCCAGGTAAATGTTCCTTTCATACATCCAGCCTTTGGCTTTTTTTTATTGGCGGAACGATATTTTACCAATAAAAAATCCACATAATCCGATACTTCATGCTGAACTTGGGCCGGAAGAATATCAATTTTTTGATACACCGATTGTGTTTTTGAAAGTGTTATAGCCATACATTTATAGTACCGGAGATTTAGTGCGATTGTCAATCAAAGCGTCATCCTTGACAGCGATGTGGCGGATTTGTACGGTGTGGAAACCAAGCGGGTGAATGAAGCGGTCAGCAACCAGCCTGGAGATAAACTTTGATGCGCCGGTATCAGGGGTGCAATTCCCGGCGATTAGGTATCAGTTCTAGGCTAGAACTAGAACCAGTGCTAGCCTAGAACTAATGTCGATTCCGGGGGGATAGGGAGATAGATAATAGAGGAATAGAGTGAACTCTGCGGGACAAACGGGGGGGCAGCCTATGCTCTGCTGCCGTCCATGTAGGCGCCTTTCATCGGGGAAACGGCGTTTTCAGTATACACTTTGAGAATACCGTTTATGTATTTTGGAGGCCGTTTTTTCCATGCCTTCCTGCGTTCCGCAAGCACAGCGTTCACCCGCACGGCGTCCATCCGCTTATTATTGATTCCAACTATCTCCAGTTTTCGGTTTGGCACATCCAGTTCAATGAGGTCGCCTTCTTCAAGCAGGGCGATTGGCCCGCCAGATGCCGCTTCGGGGGACACATGCCCCACTGCCGGCCCTTTCGTTGCGCCGGAAAAACGTCCGTCTGTGATGAGGGCAATCTGGTGAGACAGTTCCGCGTCTGAGGCGATTGCTTCGGTTGTATAAAACATTTCGGGCATACCGCTTCCCGCGGGGCCTTCATAGCGGATAATTACCGCGTCTCCACTTTTAATGTCATGATGCAGCACCGCGGAGAGCGCGTCTTCTTCGCAGTCAAACGGACGGGCGCGAAGTACCGCATGGAACATCTCTTTAGGCACCGCGGAATGTTTGATTACCGCGCCGTCTGGCGCGAGGTTGCCTTTGAGAATTGCTATCGTACCGTTCCTGCCGATAGGGTTGTCATAGGCACGAATAACATCCGTTTTGCTAACCCCCAGTTTTGCGAGCAGCGCATCGCATTTAGTATAAAAACCTGAGTTTTTGAGGTCTTCAAGATTCTCTCCCAAGGTTTTTCCTGTTACGGTAATTACATCGAGATGGAGCTTGCTTTTAATCTCTTCCATAATGCGGGGTACGCCGCCGGCAGCATAAAAAAACTGTGCGGGCCATTCACCGGCAGGGCGAATATTTAAAAGATAATGAGCATCCCGGTGGAGCCTGTCGAATATCTCCGCGTCAAGGTCAATGCCAAACTCACGGGCAATAGCCGGTATATGAAGCAGCGAATTACTCGAACCGGATATTGCCGCGTGCACATAGACCGCGTTTTCAAAGCTTTTTTCAGTAACAATAGCGCGGGCCGTGAGGCCCAGTTCTATCAGCTTGAGAACCTGCCGCCCGGCCGCGGCGGCGGCCTCACGCAGTTCTACGGAAACCGCCGGCATCAAGGCGGCGCCTGGCAAGGCGAGCCCCAGGGCTTCCGCCAATATCTGCATAGTTGAAGCAGTGCCCATAAAACTGCATGCGCCGCAGGAAGGACAGGCGTGCCGCTTATAGTAGGTGAACTGCTCTTCGCTTATTTCGTTGCGCTGCCGCATGGCTGAATAAGCGCCAAGCTGTTCAAGGGTGAGCAAATTTGGCCCCGCATCCATCACGCCGCCGGGAACCACGATACTGGGCATGTCGAGGCGTCCAATGGCCATAAGATGCGCGGGCACCGCCTTATCGCAGCTTGAAAGAAATACTCCCGCGTCAAAAGTGGTCGCTTTGGCATGTATTTCGATAAGAGCGGCGATGGTGTCACGGCTGGCGAGGGAGTAGTTGATACCGTCGTGCCCCTGGGCCATGCCGTCGCAGATATCTGTGGCAAAATAACGCGCCGCCTTGCCGCCCGCCTCGTTCACGGCAGCCTTCACTATGTCCGACAGCTCAAGAAGATGTGTGCTCCCCGGATGGCTGTCCCCCGCAGTGCTTTCCACGAGTATTTGGGGTTTTTCAAGGTCAGCGGCAGACCACCCCATCCCCATACGAAGAGAATCCATTTCCGGCGCAAGCGCCCGGATTTGCTGGCTAACTAACATATACATACCCCTGCTTACCTTGACAATCAGCCCTTCACTGCCCCGGCGGTCATGCCGTTAATCACCTGTTCCTGCAAAAGGATGTAAAGAATGAACAAGGGCAATGTAGCGATAACCAGGGCCGCCATAAGACCGGCATAGTCTGTAGTATAAGCGCCCAAAAAGTTATACAACCCCAAGGGCAGGGTCTTTTTGCTTTCACTGCTGATAAACACCAGGGCAAAGCTGAATTCCTTCCAGTTTGTCAGGAAGTTTAATATCGCCACTGTGGCGATAACCGGGCGCGTCATGGGAAGAATAATAGTGAAAAACAGATACGACAGAGCAGACCCGTCGATAATTGCGGCTTCCATGATTGAGTCGGGAAAAGATGCGATAAAACTTTCCATTAAAAAAATCGTGAGGGGCAGCCCAAAGGCGGTGTATACACATATAAGCGCCCAGGGAGTGTTATAAATATGTATGCTCTGCATAATCGAATACAGCGGAACCAGAACCGCTTGCAGGGGAATCAACATGCCCACCACAAACAATGAACTGATGATATTTTTGCCGGGGAACATAAACTTGGCCAGCACAAACGCAGCGGACGCGCCGATAACAACGGTGAACACAATCGACAAGGTTGACACAAAGATGCTGTTAAAAAAATATGTGCCGATATGGGCGGTGTTCCAGGCGTTCGCGTAGTTTTCAACATGAAACGACTTTGGCAAAGCGATAACCGACTGAGAAAACTCAGGGTTTGTTTTGAAGGAACTATACAGCATCCAGATTAACGGAAATATCGTTACGAAAGCCAGTACAATGAGCAACGCATACCGGAATATGTGTACTACTATCTTTGTAATAAACGCTGTGGTGTTTTTTTCCATATTACAGGCCTCCTTCATTGGCTTTGCGCAAAAGCAGCGTCCGGCTGATGATAATCAACACAAAACTGAATACCGCGATCACCAGAGACACCGCGCTTCCATAGCCATATTGATAAATCGCGAAGGTTTTATTGTACATATAGGTAGACATGACTTCGCTGGAGTGCGCGGGGCCGCCGCCGGTCATAACATAAATCAAGTCGAAGGTGCGCATACCCCCGGAAATGCAGAGCACCGCCGCGGATGCGATGGTTCCCCAAAGCAGGGGGAGCCGGATTTTGAAGAACTTGGTAACCTCGCTTGCGCCGTCGATATCCGCGGCTTCGGAAATTTCCGCGGGAATGTTTTGCAGCGCCGCAAGGAATATCACCATATAGAGACCTACAAATTGCCATAGAATAACCGCGCAGAGGGTCCAGATGGCGTACTTGGGGTTTCCCAGCAAGTCCGGCGTGGTAGTTTGGTGAAACAACTGTAAAAATACTTTTAACAAACCGGTACGCACATTCAGAATGGTAGTCCAGAGCAAACCCACCACCACAGTAGAAAGAATCATGGGCACAAAAAAGGCGGTGCGAAAAAAAGCCGCGCCTTTCAATTTGCCGCTCAAGGCAACTGCCGCAAGAATACCCAAAGGAATTTGCCCCAGCACGGAAATGAGTACCACAAAAATGTTATTTTTAAATGAAAGCCAGAAAACTTTATCAGCGAATATGTCTTTAAAATTTTGCAGGCCGATAAATTTGGGGTCTGACAGCCCGTTCCAGTCATAAAAACCAAAAATAAACGAGCGAACAATCGGATAAAAGACAAAAAACAGATAAATGATAAGCGCGGGCGCCAGGGCAGCAATCATAAATTTTTTGTTTTTGTTTAATATGGAGGTCATTTCAGATCCTTTTCCTTTTTTGCAGGACTTTCAGTTTGTAGCCACAGACCCAGTATACAGGGTCTGTGGTTCACGATACTAGCGGACAGTCTTCTGCAAATCCGCCGCCAATTCTGCCGGAGTCTGGATGCTGAGCATAACCGCCTGCAAACCGTTATTGATAATGTCTGCTTGCTGGGAACTCAAGGTTGCGTCATACACAGTCACCAGGGGATGCTCCTGAATCAAGGTTACCATTTTTGCGTAAAGCGGAGTTACCAGGGATACATCCGGCTGTATGGTCTTTGACGCCACAGGAATGTTGTAGTCCATGTACATCTTCTGGGCCTCCTGATTGGTCAGGAACTGTATCAGCTTATAGAGCGCGGCCCGCTGTTCCGGGGTGGCGGAAGAACTGATAACAATACTGGTGCTGGAAACACCGGAAATCGTGCTGGGGTCTCCTTTCCCGCCGGGAACCGAGGGAAATACGGTCATTTCGATATTCGGCTTCATCGCTTCCGGGGCGTTTTCAATCACTCCGGGGAGCGCCCAGGAACCGTCAATCATCATGGCCGCTTCGCCGCGATAGAAATAGTCCCGCATCTGCACGTTGTCCAAAGAGTTGTAGTCTTCGTTGAAAGCTCCTGCAAGCTCTTTCATCAGGTTCAAGGCAGAGATAAACTCCGGATCGCTGAACTTGGCATTGTTTTTGCCGGCAATCACATCAAATAGCCACTGGCTGCCGGTGTAACGATTGCCCACAATGCTCATCAAAGAGGACTGGGCGGGCCAGAGGGGCTTATCGCCGTGGGCAAGGGGAATGATGTTGTTGGCTTTGAAGGTTCTGATTGCGGCCCGCAATTCATCCAGGGTGGAAGGGACTTTGACATTGTATTGGTCAAAGAGCGCCTTGTTGTAGAACACGATGGAAGTGAGGGAAATACCCAGTCCCACGCCGTAGGTTTTTCCGTCAACAGTAAAAGCATCCAAAACCTGGGGAAGCAGGTCGTTTTTCCAGCCGGGATTGGCATCCAAATACTCGTTGATGGGTGCCAGTAATCCCGCCTGAGCAAACTCCTGGGTGGGAGTATCAGGCCACTGGAGGAATCCCGTGGGCAGGTCTTTTGCCGCGGCGGCGGTTTTTAGGCGGGTCTGATACTGGTCGCGGGGCATCTTTTGTTCGTCAACGATGATGTCCGGGTTTGCGGCGATGAATTCCGCCATGCGCTTCTCCATGAAGGGAGCGCGCTGGTCAGAACCGACAAAGGAGTGCCAGATGGAAATTTTTACTTTTCCGTCATTTGCGGCGCTCTCTTTTTTTGAACAGCCCGTAAGAGCTGTGACCACCATTGCCGCACATAACACGGTAATTCCAAGTTTTTTCATGTTTTTTCTCCTTTTGAAAAATTTCAAAAACTATACTACAAGCGACACACGCTTTTAGCCCTTCAAAAACGACTCATACCAGCGGGCGCTTTTTTTCCAGCTCCGCTCCTGGGTCTTGTAATCCACATAGAACACGCCAAAACGCTTTGAATACCCCCGTGCCCACTCAAAATTATCCATAAAACTCCACACAAAATACCCGGCAAGGTTTGCACCGGCTTTGCGCGCCCGCAGCCCCGCGGCGATGTGGTCTTCGATAAATTGACGGCGGTCTTCATCGTCAAGCATATAGGGAGACTTTGTGCCTACGGCGAATTTGTCGTCCGGGAAAGAAGCGCCGTTTTCCGTGATGAACAGAGGCGGATTGCCATAATCGTCTTTGATGCGCAAAAGCAGGTCAGCCATTCCCTGAGGATAGATTTCCCAACCCATCTCCGTTGTCCGCGCTCCCGGAGGTATCACTTCCACGATGGGAAGGGCGGGATGCGGGATTTTCCCCTGGGCAATATCTTCGCTTGCAGCCGCGCGGAGGACTTTGCGGAAATAGTAATTTATCCCCAGAAAATCTGGTTTTTGTTTTTTGATAAAATCCAGGTCTCCCGGCTTTTCTGGAAGCGGCGCTCCCGCTTTCTCAAAAATCTCTCGCAATTCTTGCGGATAGCAGCCTTTATACACAGGGTCCAGGAACCAGCGGTTCTGGAACTGGTCCGACAGGTCTGCGGCGTGTTTGTCCGCTTCCGAATCCGCGGCGGGAACCGCAGGGTACAGATTCAGCACTACGCCGATTTTACCGTCCCTGGCCTTGCTCTGACGGAAGGCCTCTATGGCCTGTCCGTGGGTAAGTACCAGGTGATAGCTCGCCGCCACAGCGGTGGCCAAATCAGTGTTGCCCGGCGCGTGGCGTCCCTGCAAATTGCCCGCAAAGGCAGCCACCCAAGGCTCATTGTGGGTAAACCACTGTTTGACCCGGTCGCCGAAATGCTCGTATGCAAGATTCACGTATTCCGCCCAGGGGCCGCAGATGGCCCTTGTTGCCCAGCCGCCGGTATCTTGTAATTTTTGCGGCAAATCCCAGTGGTACAGAGTGGCGCAGGGAGCGATGTTCTTTTTCAAAAGCTCGTCTATCAAGCGGTTGTAAAAATCAATACCCTTTTGATTGACCCGTCCTGTCCCGTCCGGCAGGAGCCTCGGCCAGGCGATGGAAAACCGGTAGGCGTTGATGCCCAATTCACCCATCAATGCCACATCCTGAGCATAGCGTTTATAGTGTTCGCAGGCGGTTTTGCCCGTGTCGTTGTTGTGTACTTTACCGGGAGTGGCGCAAAAGGTATCCCAAATGCTGCCGCCCCTGCCGTCTCCCGGTTCGGTTCCTTCCACCTGAAACGAGGCGGTGGCCGTACCCCACAAAAAATCCGGCGGAAAATCAGAACGTTTCATCAGTTGCCCTCCAATGCAAAATCTATGAGGCTGTTCAGCGGAACCGTGGCAAGACAAATCGCCGTGTCGGTAACGCCGTAATATATGTAGACCATAGTATCTTTGACCACCGCGCCGGTGGGGAACACCACATTTGGAATATAGAGGCCGAATTTTTCGTAGTATTCCTGTGGTTCCAGAATACAGGATTTTGCCCGTCCGATGACCTTTGACGGGTCCGCCAAGTCAAGCATCATCACCCCGCAACGGTACACATTGTCCGCGTCAACCCCATGGTACAAAGTGAGCCAGCCTTTATCGGTCTTGATGGGCGGCGCTGACCCGCCGACTTTTTTATACTCCCAATCCTGCTCTGAAACAGCCACCAGACGAGGGTCTGACCAGCTCAATAAATCTTCCGAGCTGGTAATCCAGATACCCGCTTTATCCGTACCGTATTTTGGGCCAATCCATTCTTCGGGCCGCCGCAGCATCACAAATTTGCCGTCGATTTTTTCCGGGAAAAGAATATTGTCCCGGTCGTTGATGTCAGCCTGAGTGGTATAACACACCTGCTTCCAGTTGATAAGGTCAGCGCTTTGCAAAATGCCGGAACGGGTCATAAAACTTTCAGGGTTACCGTGCTCTCCCGGATAGGTATAGCTGATTTCTTCCGGCTTTCCCATACCGGTGGGCGCATATCCATAGGACGAGGGCCGGAGCGCGTAGTTCAGGTAGAACATGCCGTCGATTTTGACCACCCGGGGATCTTGAATCGAACCGAAGGGAAATCCCAAATCAGCGGGAGTAAAAACCGGGGTGTCTTTCACATGGGTAAAATGAACACCGTCGGCGCTTTTTAACAAGCCGAAAAAGCAGTGAAAAGGACGCAGCCCCCCGGCGGCCCGTTCAATCATATAAAAAACGCCTTGGTCGATAATAACCGCAGGATTAAATACATTTGATTTCCGCCACGGATATAGACCAGGTGTCACGATTGGATTCTCTGAACAGCGTACAAGATTCATCAATTGCCTCTATACTGCAAAAGTCATCAGATGATTAACTATCTTTATCTTAATTTTACCCTAATTAAAGCGGTTTGTCAAGTAAAAAATATAAATTCATCTGATAAATTTAAAAAAATGAAAAAAGGGGGATTGACAAGATAACAGTTTTGACTTTATGGTGGCGCTACCAAAGTATGAAAACAAAACCGCTCGTGGAGAGTACGATTGAACGTTTAATCGACTATATTATCAAAAACGATTTAGAGCCGCTTCAAAAACTGCCGACCGAATTAGAGCTTGCAAGCCTTCTTTCTGTCGGACGGAGTACGGTACGCGAAGCGGTCAAAGCGCTTGTGGGCCGCAATATACTGGAAGTGCGTCAGGGCGCCGGCACTTTTATGGCCCGGCAGCGTCTTGGTGTCTCTACTGACCCGTTGGGCCTCACCTTTGTCAAAAACAAACGTAAACTTATTAAAGACCTGCTTGAAGTCCGCATGATGATTGAGCCGCGTATAGCCGCGCTGGCAGCGCTGGCCGCGACACAAGAAGATATTACTGTTATCCATGCCCTGCGAAAAGAAATCGAGGAACTTATTTCTTCCGGTGAAGACCATACTCAAAAAGACATTGAATTTCACATGAAGATAGCTGAAAGCTCAAACAACATCGTGCTTCCCACCTTGACACCAGCCATTCAGCAGGCAATATCCCTGTTCGTGGATGTGACAAACCGCACTCTCCGCACCGAAACAATTGAAACGCACCGCGCGATTAGCGACGCAATTGAGGCGCATAATCCCATTGCCGCCCATGACGCCATGACGCTGCATATTGTCTATAACCGCACCCATATCGCCAATTTGTTTAAAAATACGGCTTTTCAAGAAGGAGATAAATAAGTATAATGTCGATCATGAAAACAATAACACTGGGTAAAACTGGTTTGACTGTGCCGGCCATTGTGGCGGGCTGTATGCGGATAAACAAGGTTGATGAAAAAACCGCGTCGCGCTTTATACAAAACGCTCTTGATTTGGGGGTGAATTTTTTTGACCATGCGGATATTTACGGAAAGTCCGCCTGCGAAGAGATTTTCTCCCGGGCTATTGGAATGAATGCCGCAGTCAGGGAAAAAATTATTTTGCAAAGCAAATGCGGCATTGTTTCCGGCAAATACTACGATTTTTCAAAGGAACATATTCTTGAAGCCCTGGAGGGGAGTCTTAAGCGGCTTAAAACCGATTATCTTGATGTCCTGCTGTTGCACCGCCCGGATATGCTCGTTGAACCAGAGGAAGTGGCGGAAGCTTTCGACATTTTGCATAATTCCGGCAAAGTGCGTCATTTTGGCGTATCGAACCATAACCCCATGCAGATTGAGCTGCTACAAAAATACGTGAGACAGCCCCTGCATGTTAACCAGTTGCAGCTTTCAATTACAAACTCCGCCATGATTGGCGCGGGCATTTATGTGAACACCCTGACAGACGGCGCAGTAATGCGGGACGGTAGTGTGCTTGACTACTGCCGACTAAAGGACATCACCATTCAATCTTGGTCGCCTTTTCAGTACGGCACGTTCGCCGGGACTTTTTTACAAAACGAACAATTCCCGGAACTCAACCGCAAACTCAGCGAATTGGCGGAAAAACACAGAACCACCAGCGCAACTATCGCCGCCGCATGGATATTGCGGCATCCGGCGCAGTTCCAGCTTATTACCGGCACCTGGAGCATTGAACACTTTACGGATTGCGTCAACGCGCTAGAGATACGCCTTTCCCGCGAAGACTGGTACGCCCTGTATCTTTCCGCAGGGAATACGCTGCCCTAACAGCAATTTTCATTTACAAAAATATTTATACGTTTTAAAGAAAATAAGATAGCTTTTTCGTGGTATTTTATGCATTGCTGATTTTTAGTCAGGATGGCGGCATTTACTTTTCTCACATTGATTTTAGGGACAGAGCAATAAAAAGCAAACAAGCCAATCTCAGAGCAATCCTTCAGGCATCTGAGGGACAGAGCAGAAAAAAAACAAAAAAAGTAAAAAACTCGCCCCCAAACCCTCAAATATTGTCCCATTTTGAACAATTTTATCCATATATATTATGTAAAAAAATTCTTTTTCAGGAGGGTATCCTATGCCTCACCATCGCAGACTCCTCGCCACGGGCGCGGCTTACCACGTCACCGCCAGGACAAACCGTAGCGAACCCATCTTTGACCCACGCCCCGCCTCAGAGTTGTTCCTCCTCGTCCTTAAACAGGCTCATAAACGCTTCGTTTTCGAACTGCCTAATTTCACCATCATGCCCAACCATATCCATCTCCTTATTAAACCGTCAGATGACGAGTCCCTGTCCAAAATAATGCAATGGATTTTGAGCGTCTTCGCCATGCGCTGGAACCGGGCCCACGACCTGCACGGGCATGTGTGGGGCGAGCGGTTCTTTTCGCGGATTATCAATTCAGAGGCAGACTGGCTGCACGTGTTTGCGTACATAGACGAGAATCCGGTACGGGCGAATCTGGTTGGACAACCGTGGCAGTGGAAAAACGGCGGGATATGGCAGCACCGGACGGGGAGGTCTGATATAGTCAATGGGCTTGATGAAATCATGCTGGGGGTATTCCCCGGGCACAGGCGTTTGTGAGCCTGGCCTCAGGGGTTTTCTGAGATAAAAATACCATTTGTACTAATTTGCGACACAGGCGGAAGGTTCCCTGGGGAAGGTGTAAATATTTCCGTGTATGGCGGCATATTTTTTCTCCACGTTTACGAAAATCCCCGCATACCGTTCATCGCCACACTGTTTTATCCGGTTCTTTGCGGAAGATAGGTTCAATTTTATGCGCTTTGCCGGTGTGGGAGGGTAGTTTTGGTTGCCGAACCAGTAAATGGGACAGAGCTTATGCGGAACACCCCCTACATTTTCGTATTTTGCTCTGTCCCTTTAAAAGTAAATACCGCCGCCCGGGTTTTGGTTTGCTTTCTAACCAGCGTGACAACAGCAATAAAGCCACAGTAAGGTCTCACTCTCGCCCGCCCGGCACAAATACCACCAGCAGAGCGAACAGCTCCAGCCGTCCCGCCAGCATGACGAAACACAGCCACCACTTGACCGCCGGAGCGAACTGTTCGTAGGCCGCGAACTGGCCGGTGTTTTCCATGGCGGCACCCACGTTGCTCACCGTGGAAAAGGCGGTGCGGAGGGCGTCGCCGATGCTCACCCCGCTGCATGCCACCGCAAAGGTGGTGGCCAGCACCAGCACGAGGAAGAGGCACAAATAGGCTGCGGCGGAAAACACCGCCGATGATTTGACCGACCGGCCGTTCAGGCGCGGGACGAAAACCCGCTGGGGATGCAGCATCCGTAGGCACTCGTTTTTAAGCTGATTCCGCAGCAAGACCCAGCGGACGATTTTGACCCCGCTGGCGCTGGAGCCGGAACAGCCCCCCACAAAAAGCAGGGCAAACAAAATGGTGTGGGCCGCCGCGGGCCAGGTGTTCAAATAAGCCGCGTCGAACCCGCTGGTGGTAAGGATGGATGCCGCATGAAACAGGGCGTGCCGCAGGGCGGTTAGGACATTTTCGCCGTACCGGGGCAGGATGACCAGCGCCAGGAGGGCGGACAGGAGGAAAAGGATGCCCAGGTAGGTGCGGAATTCGCTGTTGCGCCACACCTCTCGCGCTCGTTTGGTGAACAGGGCGTAGTAGAGGGTGAAGTTGACACCCCCCAGAATCATGAACACGGTCATGATTACCTCGATAGATGCGGAACCGTAGAACTTGACGCCCTCGGTCTTGGTGGAAAAGCCGCCGGTTCCAATCACCGAAAAGGAATGGGACAGGGCGTCGTAAAAGTCCATGCCCGCCAGCATGAGCAGGATGGTTTGCAGGGCCGTGAGGCTGCCGTAGAGGATAACCAGGAACCGAATCATGGAGGACGTCTTGATTTTAAGCTGCCCCCCTTCAATGCCGCCGGACTCCCCCTGTATCTGCCGGAAACCGCCCAGCAGGGGCATGAGGGCCAGGAACATCACCAGGAAGGCCAGGCCGCCCAGCCACTGGGTCTCGCAACGCCACAGGTTCAGGCTCACTGCCAAACCGCTCACGTCGGAGATGACCGTGGCGCCGGTGGTGGAAAATCCCGAGACGCTTTCAAACACCCCGTCAATCACCGAGGGAACCGCGCCGCTCGTACAGAGGGGCGCCGCGCCTACAGCGATTGCCAGAATCCAGCAGGCGGCCAGGGCGGTGAAGCCTCCTCGCACAGTCAGGGTGAGACGAAGGCGGCGGGTGGGGAGCAGGACTGCCAGGGCGAAGGCGGCGCAGAACGCCAGGGGAAGCAGGAAGTGGCGGTGCAATCCCGCGCCGGTGTGGAGCGAGGCCGCTGCGGGGACAGCCAGGGCACAGGCCAGAGTAGCGGCGGCCAGGGCCAGGACGCGGAGGAAGGAGAGGACTCTGGCCGCTCCGGTGCGGCGTGTGCTGGCACTAGGCATATTTCTTCCATGTTGCGGGCAGGAACAGGAGGAATAGGGTAAACAACTCCAGCCGTCCCGCCAGCATCATCAGGCTGAACCAGAGCTTC
>JAITOJ010000108.1 GCA_031290005.1 Treponema sp.
CCAATCGCCGGAGAGGGTTTGCGGTAGTAGGCTGCCGGGGAATAGTGCCGGAAGTTTGAGGGCGGGGCTCGCGTGGTGAACTTGTTCACACGGGCTTCGCCTTCAGTGTTTGCTGGCAAGGTTGTGTACCGGAAGTAGTACGGGAAGTATGCAATACTGCGGGAACACGCATTGCAGTTCCCTTGGGTAGTTGGGGACAGAGCACGGCGAGGGGCTTTGGTAAAACGCTGGGGAGTCTCTAATCTCTATTCATCTATTTGTCTATGCTTGCCAAATCCCTTTCTCCTTCATATACTCGAAAGTCTAGTATCTATTTTTCTATCTGAGGAGCAGCCAATGATTCTGACGATACCCGCGATACCCCGGCGATTCGCCGCCGCTTTCCTGGCGGTCCTGTTGTCCGCTGCCGGATCTCCCTGTGCGTCAGCCCAGACCTATACCCTGGACGAGCAGCAGAATATTTCAGTCTATGAGCAGTGCAGTGAAGCGGTGGTCAACATCAACACCGAGGTGGTGGCCTACAACTGGTTTCTTGAGCCGGTGCCCCAGGAGGGCGGTTCCGGGTCGGGTTCCATTATCGACAAACGAGGCTATGTGCTTACCAATACCCACGTGATTGCCAATGCCACAAAAATTTACATCTCCCTGGCGGACGGCGCGCAATACGAAGGCACGGTGATGGGCAGCGATTCCGCCAGCGACATCGCGGTGCTCAAGTTTGACCCGCCCAAGGGGGCGCCGCTTAAAACCATTGAGTACGGGGATTCCTCCAAACTCAAAGTGGGGCAAAAGGTGCTGGCCATCGGCAACCCCTTTGGCTTTGAGCGCACCCTGACCACGGGCATCGTGTCCGGCCTGGGGCGGCCTATCCGCAGCAACCGGAACACCATTATCCGGGACATGATTCAAACTGACACGGCCATCAATCCGGGCAATTCCGGCGGCCCCTTGCTGGACACCAGGGGCAGGATGATAGGCATCAACACCATGATTTATTCCACTTCGGGAAGTTCCGCGGGTATCGGCTTTGCGGTACCGGTGAACACAGCCCGGCGGGTGGTGGACGACCTGCTCAAGTACGGCTCGGTGAAGCGCGGAGGGATTAACGCGGCGCTGGTGCAGCTTACGTCCACGATTGCCAAGTACGCGGAGATTACCATCGCCTCGGGTCTGCTGGTTTCCGAGGTGGGAAAGAACAGCAGCGCGGCCAAGGCCGGACTCAAGGCGGGAACCACCCCGGCCCAGTACGGCAGCAGGCGGAACAGCTATACTATCTATCTGGGGGGCGACGTGATTACTGAAATTGAAGGGGTCAAAATCGCGTCCCTGGCGGATTATTACTCGGTGCTGGAAAGCAAACGGCCCGGAGACAAGGTGAAGGTGACGGTCTACCGGAACAATAAATACGAGACCCTCACAGTCACTCTGGAAGAACAGGAGTAGCGGTATGAAATTCACCAACGGTTACTGGCTTGTAAAAAAGAACATAGAGCCGCACTATGCGGCCCAGGCGTATGAAGCGGAACAGGCAGGGAATGCCTTGACGGTGTATGCCCCGGACCATCCCATTAGAAGCCGGGGGGACACTCTGGGCGGCGCTGTGCTCACGGTGCGGTATTCCTCACCCATGAAGAATATCATCCGGGTGCGGATAACCCACTTTGAAGGCGCTTTGGACAAAGGGCCTCATTTTGAGCTTTTTGAGGAACCGGCCCGCACGGGGACCGTCCGCATTGTGGAAAACGAAGCGTCGTTTAGTGCGGGCGACCTTTCCGTCCGCGTCCCGCTTGCCCAGGACTGGCAGGTCTCCTTTGAGGCAGAGGGCCGCGCCCTCACCCATACGGGCCGCAAGTCCACGGGATATATGCTCGACCGGACAGACTCTGGCGGTTCCGCCAGGATGGAGGAAATGCTTTCAGGCAAGCCTTTTATCAAGGAAGAACTCAGCCTGGGCGTGGGGGAATATGTGTATGGCCTGGGGGAACGATTTGGAGCGTTCATAAAAAACGGACAGACCGTTGACATCTGGAACGCCGATGGCGGCACTGCCAGCGAGCAGGCGTATAAAAACGTGCCGTTCTACCTGACCAACAAGGGCTACGGCGTCTTTGTGAATCACACCGGCCCGGTGTCTTTTGAAGTGGGAAGCGAAAAAACTTCACGGGTGCAGTTCAGCGCGCCCGGAGAATCTCTGGAATATTTCGTGATTTATGGCCCAAGCCCCAAGCAAATACTGGAGCGCTATACCGCCCTCACCGGACGCGCGCCGCTTCTGCCTGAATGGTCTTACGGACTGTGGCTTTCCACGTCCTTTACCACAAGCTACGACGAAAAAACCGTCATGAGCTTTATCAACGGGATGCTTGACCGGGGGATTCCCCTCAAGGTGTTTCACTTCGACTGTTTCTGGATGAAAGGCTTTCACTGGAGCGACTTTCTCTGGGACACCGCCACTTTCCCTGACCCCAGGGAGATGCTTTCGCGTATCAAAGCCAGGGGACTTAAAATTTGCGTGTGGATAAATCCCTATATTGCCCAGCGCTCCGTCCTGTTCGCCGAGGGCCGGGACAAAGGCTGCTTCTTGAAAAAGGCGGACGGCTCGGTGTGGCAAACTGATTTGTGGCAGCCGGGCATGGCGATAATCGACTTCACCAATCCCGTTGCGGCCGCGTGGTACACCGCCGCCCTGGGCAGACTTCTTGACTTGGGGGTTGACTGTTTCAAGACCGACTTTGGGGAGCGTATCCCAGACGACGCGGTTTATTTTTCCGGCGTTGACCCGGTCAATGCCCATAATTACTATGCCTTGAGCTATAATAAAATTGTTTTCAGCTTTCTGGAACAGAAAAAGGGCGCGGGTGAAGCCATATTGTTCGCCCGGTCAGGTACTGCGGGCAGCCAGCGCTTCCCCCTGCACTGGGGCGGGGACTGCGAGTCCACCTTTGAGGCAATGGCGGAAACCCTCCGGGGCGGCCTGTCGCTTTCCCTGTCGGGGTTCGCCTTCTGGAGCCACGATATAGGCGGCTTTGAGGGCACTCCGGACGCGGCGCTGTTCAAGCGCTGGCTGGCGTTCGGGCTGTTATCCTCCCACAGCCGGCTCCACGGCAGCAATTCTTACCGGGTTCCCTGGAATGTGGATGAAGAATCCGCCGAGGTCTGCCGGTTTTTCTCCCGGCTCAAGGAAAAGCTCCTGCCGTATCTGATCAAGACTGCCGGTGAAGCCCACGCCGTTGGTACGCCCGTGCTCCGGGCCATGTTCCTGGAATTCCCCGGTGACCCGGTGTGCGCCTACCTTGACCGGCAGTACATGCTTGGTCCGTCCCTCCTGGTTGCCCCGGTCTTTTCCGCTGACAACACCGTAGAGTATTACCTCCCGGAAGGCCGCTGGACGCACCTTATCGATAAGCGGGTGGAAACCGGCGGCAGGTGGCTTCGGGAAACCTGCGGGTTTTTAACTATCCCGGCCTGGGTGCGGGAAGGGCAGGGCATTACGTTATTGTAAATCCCGGGGCGTCTATGGTACAATTGGCTGAAAAAACAAAGGATTAGCATGGACAAGCTGAAGATACTGCTCCCCAAGGGGCGCATATACGACAACGTGGTCTCCCTGTTTTCCGGCGCGGGAATCACCGTCACCCTGCCGGAACGGGCCTACCGCC
>JAITOJ010000135.1 GCA_031290005.1 Treponema sp.
AGGGCGGTGGAAATGATGGTCAGACTGCCCCCTTCTTCCACATTCCGGGCGGCTCCGAAAAACCGCTTGGGTTTGTGCAGGGCGTTGGAGTCCACACCGCCGGACAGCACCTTGCCCGACGTGGGCACGGTCTGGTTGTACGCCCGGGCGAGCCGGGTGATGGAATCCAGAAAAATCACCACGTCCCGCTTGTGCTCCACCAGGCGTTTGGCCTTTTCCAGCACCATCTCCGCCACCTGCACGTGCCGGGTGGCCTGCTCGTCAAAAGTAGATGAAATCACCTCCGCGTGAATCGACCGTTCCATGACGGTCACTTCCTCGGGCCGCTCGTCGATAAGCCGCACAATCAGGTGCACCTCCGGGTGATTGGCCGTAATGGCGTTGGCGATTTTCTGCATCAGAATAGTTTTACCAGCCTTGGGGGGCGACACAATCAGCGCCCGCTGGCCCTTCCCGATGGGGCAGAACAAATCCATGAGCCGGGTAGGAAGCTCGCCGGTCACGGTTTCCAGACGCAGCTTTTCGTCCGGATACAGGGGTGTCAGGTTGTCAAAGGGAATGCGGGTCTGGGCAACCCGCGGCTCGTCAAAGTTGACGGTCTCCACCCGCAGGAGGGAGAAAAATCGCTCCTGTTCCTTGGGGCTGCGGATTTGACCGTAGATGGTATCCCCGGTTTTCAGGTTGAACAGCCGGATTTGACTAGGGGACACGTAAATATCGTCTGGGCTGGGTAGATAGCTGTTCTGGGGGGAACGCAAAAAGCCGTATCCGTCGGGCAGAATTTCCAGCGCCCCCTCGGCAAAAATGATGCCGCCGTGCTCGGTATGGGCCTTCAGAATCACAAAGATGAGTTCCTGCTTCTTCATGGGCGCCAGGTCGTCCGCTGAAATGCCGTAGCGGATAGCCGTTTCCCGCAGGTTATGCATCCCCATCCGGGTCAGTTCGTTGATGGAAAGGCGGATTTGAGAACCCGTATCCTGGCTTTGAGACTCCGCCTCCGCCGGAACTTGCTGCTGGGGACTATAGCCCCGTGTATCGTCTTGCGGCAGGCCCGGGTCAGCATAGCGCGGCTCCCGGAAACCTCCGCTATTTTCCCGAGGCAGCGCCGAAGGCCCTCTGCGCCGCATGGTGGGCCGGACAACCATACGTCCGGGAGTTTTCCGCCGCATGGGCTGCTCCTGGGACAAAGGCGGGGCAAAGTCAGGCAGGAAAACCCCGGCGCTCCCGGCAGGCTGCTGATACGGCGGGCTTTCCGCCGGGGGCGCACTCAGGTCAAATTCATTTTGTACCTCACCAAGATTACCCGCAAAGGATTCAGAGGGTACATCAGTTGATTTTCGTTTTGGCATAATTAGTTTTTCTCCATAAAATTATAAGTGGTTATGACTATATTTGCTTTCTGTGTCATCTTGTTCTATTTCTTTCGCTTCTTCCGGGCCGGGCACAGACTTGGCCAGTATCTGCTTGTATTCTTGCGGGGACAAGGCAAAAATATCCGGTGTTTCGGAGTCTTCTTCCAGCATGGTCACTTGTCCGCAGAAATCCACCTTGTCCGCGATTTTCAGCCGCGCGGTGGTCACATCCCCGGTAATTTTGCAGCCGCTTTTCATCTCTAGCCGGGAAGGCGCTTTGACATTTCCAGCCACCTGTCCGGAGATGACGATGGTATCCGTGGTAATAGAATCCACGGTACAAACCGCAGTCTTCGCAATTTCCAGATTACCCCCGGATTTTATGGTTCCGTGGTACGCGCCGGTAATCACCAAGTTGTCGGTGAAGTCCAGTTCTCCCTCAAATTCCGTTTCGGTCCCGAATACGGTGATGTTTGGATGGCTCTCGTTGTCCGCCATGTTAATCCTCTTTTCGCCCGCCATATTTTACCCGGACTGCCAAAATCATTCCCCATAACAGGGCAGCAGCGGCCAAAATTATATATAAAACACCCATATAGTCACCCCAACAGGTGTACAGGGTCTTTTTCGTCATATCCCGAATGGGGATTTTACCCGTCAGCCAGGTTTCCCTGAACGGCTCCGCCATAGCGGTCACCTTCCCATTGGGGTCAATGATGGCGGTCTGCCCTGACGCGGTGGCCCGTATTTCAGGAATCCGATTTTCCACGGTTCTGAAAACCGCCATGGACAGGTGCTGATACTGGCAGGCCAGACTCTTTGACCACGCATCGTTTGACAGATTCACCAGCGCATTGGCCCCGTTATTCACAAACCGCCTGCCGATATACCCAAAGGTGTCCTCAAAACAAACCGGCGTACCGAAATGCAATTCCCCCACGGAAAACACATGGAGTTCCTTACCCGGCTCCCACATGTGGGTGTCCCCGTTCAAAAGCATTTCATACAGCTTTGGAAATTGCCTGCTGTACGGAAAATACTCAGTAAACGGAACCAGGTGCATTTTCTTGTATACCTCCGGACGAGGGGGAATCACGTTTTGCCCCGGGGAAAACAACACTGTCGCGTTGTAATCCACCACACCCCGCCTGTCCTCAATATATCCCTCTTCCGCATGGTCGTTTCCGATAATAAACCGCACCGGGGCGCTATCCAGATAGGCGAGGAGGCTTTCCACCAGTTCAAACTTGTCGTGTTCCTCCCGCCGCTGATAGTGCCAGGCAATCCGAGGCACAAAAGCTGTTTCGGGCCACACCACCAGTTCAATGTCCAGCGAAGAAGCCAAGGCCTCATCGGAAAGACGCTGCAAGGTCACCAAATCCCGGCGATAGGCGGTCATGCCTCCCACCCAGGGATCGCTGTTCTGCTGAATCAGGGCGACCTCCACGGTTTTATCTTTCGAATAATCCACCGAGCCCACAAATCCATATATCACCGTAAAAGCAAAACAGGCGAGCCACAGGCAGGCGCTGATTTTGTGTGCCTTCACCGAACGGTCATGAATGACCGCCGAAAACCAGGCTGACACAAACACGATAAGAGCGCTCACGCCCCACACTCCCGTCAAGTCGGCAATTTGTATCAGATGCGTCCAGCGCCAGTGGGAATAAGCGGTGACCCCATAATGGAAACCCGCAAACCCCAGGGTTTTTGCATATTCGTAAGCAACCCACATCAGCCATTGAACGAGCCAGCCTTTTTTCGGGAACCATACCACCGCCGCTTTAAGCAACGGAAAGACCAGCATCAAATACAACCCGTACATAAATGAAATAACAAATATGCCCAAGGGGTGAAAAGCCGCCAGCCAGTAGGTAAAAAAACAATAAGAGGCTATCCCGTAAATCAACCCACACAGCCACACTGTTTTCCATGAGACTCGCCGGACCAACAGAAAAACCGGTATGTAGGCCGCATACGCCAAGAAAGGAAGACCCCGGACAAAAACAACGCTGGGCTGTGACAGCCCGAACAACGCCACCCCCATAGCAATATACGCCAAGGCAATGGCCACATTTTTAAGCGCTGTTTTTACTCCAGATTTCCTGTTCCTGGCAATCCGAATCACAAAAATTACTTTCCGGTCTTTGGCGCCGGCAGATTCCACATAGCGGTTTTAAGGTCCCGACCGGAACGGAAGGCAGCCACATAGTGCGGCGGTACAGACAGGTGTTCGCCTGTTTTCGGGTTCCGTGCTTTTGCCCGGCCTTTGCGAAGCCGGGGCTCAAAAGTACCGAACCCACGCAGTTCAATGGTAGAACCTTCTTTGAGCGCCTGCTTGAATTCATCCAGCAAAGACTCAAGAATAACCTGAACCACTTTCTTTTCCAAACGGGTTTCTTCGTATACCGCTTCAATCAAATCAATTTTCGTTACCTTTTTAGAAGACATATTCACCTCAAGAATTATCAAATGTATTTTCAGTTAGTTGGAGCGGCAGGAACGGAGAATGAAACATTGTAGAGTTTCATCATCCGGGATTTTTTCCGTGCCGCCGCATTTTTAGATATAACACCCTTCCCGGCTGCCGTGTCAAGGGCCTTTACCAAGGTTTTTAAAGCCGCTTCCGCGTCCGACGCGTCTTTCGAGTGAACCGCCTCAACGTATTTTCGGGCGTAGGTACGACCGGCGCTCTTAACTGCTTTATTCCGCATCCTGCGAGCCTCGCTCTGAGCATGCCGTTTTTCCGCCGATGATTTTTTTACTGCCAAAGGAAATCCTCCATAATCAATTAAACTTGTGCAATAATAACAAATGTGGGGAGAATTAGTCAAGAGATTTTGTAAAAAAAAATCGTTCTTGACAATCTTTCCTGTTTTTCTTACTGTATACTTGCTATTTTTATGAATACTAACGCTTGTTGAATGGAGAAATCATGGGAAAAACCATAGCGGAAAAGATTTTTGACGCCCATCTGGCGGACAAACCCTTTGTGGATACCTGGGTGCTGTCCCTGGACCGGGTGTTCTGCCACGAAATAACCACCCCCGTCGCCATTGTGGATTTGATGGAAGCCAAACGGGACAAGGTGTTTGACCCCGCGAAAATCAAGGCCGTCATCGACCACGTAACCCCGGCGAAGGACTCCCAAACCGCCTTGCAGGGCAAAATCTTGCGGGACTGGGCGCGCCGCCACGGAATCAAAGATTTTTTTGACATCGGGGCCAACGGGGTATGCCATGCCATTTTCCCTGAAAAAGGTTTTGTCCGTCCGGGCTATACGGTGATTATGGGGGACAGCCACACCTGCACCCACGGAGCCTTCGGAGCCTTTGCCGCCGGGGTGGGCACCACCGACCTGGAAGTGGGCATCCTGAAGGGGGTATGCGCCTTCAAATACCCCAAGACCATGAAATGTACCCTCACCGGAACTCTGCGTCCGGGGGTGTACGCCAAGGACGTGATTCTCTTTCTCATCGGTCAAATTGGGGTGAACGGGGCCACCAACTGCGTCATGGAGTTCGGCGGGGAGGTTATAGACAGCCTGAGCATGGAATCCCGCATGACGCTGTGCAATATGGCGGTTGAGGCGGGGGCCACCAGCGGCCTCTGCCCGCCGGACATGACCACCGTGGAGTATTTGTGGCCCTTTATTAAGGAAGAGTTTCCGTCCAAAGAGGCGGCTCTGGCAAAGTACGCCGCATGGAAGTCCGATGAGGATGCGGTGTATGAAAAGGCGCTGAGCTTCGATGTGTCCTCCCTGGAGCCGCTGGCCACGGTGGGGTATAAGCCCGACCAGGTGAAGCCGGTGAGCGCTCTGGCGGGGACAAAGGTGGACCAGGTGTATATCGGTTCCTGTACCAACGGACGGATTGAAGACCTGCGGATTGCCGTCGACGTGCTTGCCCGCGGCTTGCGGGAACACCGGCGGATCGCGCCGGGGGTGCGGGGCGTCGTCTCTCCGGCGACAACGAGCATTTATAAACAGGCTTTGGAAGAGGGCCTGATTTCGGTGTTCCTGGACGCGGGGTTCTGCGTGACCAACCCCACCTGCGGGGCCTGCCTGGGCATGAGCAACGGCGTGCTCGCCGAAGGGGAGGTGTGCGCCTCCACCACCAACCGGAATTTTAACGGCCGCATGGGCAAGGGGGGCATGGTGCATCTGATGAGCCCCGCTACCGCCGCCGCCGCCGCCCTGGCGGGGGCGATTGCCAACTCGCCGTTATTTTCGTAGTATTTCGTAATAAGGAGCAGAGCATGAAACAATTTGAAGGGAAAGTCCTTTTTCTTGACCGTTCGGATATCAATACGGATGAAATCATCCCCGCCAAGTACCTGTCGGAAATCAGCCGGCAGGCCTTGAAGCCCTATCTGTTGGAGGACTTGAAGCTGGAAGGCTTTGACCCCAAGACGAGCCTTGCGGGGGTCTCGGTGATTATCACCAGGGACAACTTTGGCTGCGGGTCGTCCCGGGAACACGCCCCCTGGGCGCTGGAGGTGAACGGGATTTTCGCGGTAGTGGCGATGGGGTTTGCCCGGATTTTCCGGCAGAATATGTTCAATTGCGGCCTTTTGGCGGCGGAACTGGACGAGGAATCCATCAACGACATGTTCAGGACTTTTGCGGACAAACCTACCCAGTGCAAAATTAATTTTGCTGATGACAACAGCGCCAAGGTCAAGCTGATTGCGGGCAGCCTTTCTAAAAACTATCCCTTCCGGCTGGAGGGGTTTGACAAGGCCCTCATCGAAAGCGGCGGCTGGGTGGGGTACGCGGAGCAGAAGTATTAGAAGGTAAAAAGGTAAATATGAAATAATTTTTTCATATTTACCGCACTTGACGTTTTACCCCTTATTTTTGTATGTTTAGTGTATGGAAAAAACAGAGGAACAAATAGAAATGCCAAAGCAAGAACCGCCCGCCCCAGAGACGGACGGAAAGGAAAACCAGGAACAGGGAGGACAGACTCAGGGAGCGGACGCCGCCGGGAACGAGGCGGAGTTCCCCGCAGAGTTGACCCCGGAAGAGCGGATTACCCAGCTTGAAAGCGAGAACGCAGACCTCAAAGACCAGATACTCCGGCG